>JAGHSC010000121.1 GCA_018066065.1 Candidatus Cryptobacteroides faecihippi | reverse complement strand
CCAGTCCTGAGGGTTCTCGGCGTGCCAGCGTATCACATCCGCGATGCAGCGCGCGTAGCGGCTCTTTGACGGAAGGATTGGAAGGGCCTTGGTGACCACGTCGTTGATGCTGGTCTCGCAGAAGGCGAGTGCATACATCGCTGCGACGTAGACTCCACCATACCAGCCGTCACCGTAGTTCATTATGTGGCCGATGCCGTCTGAATAGTATGCTGCGGCGTTAGGCATGCCTGGGGCCATGATTCCTGCATAGTCGGCTTCGATCTGGAAGTCGATGTCGTCGGCATGCGGGTTGTTCTTCCAATGGCCGGAAGCAGGCGGCATGACGCCCTCGAGGATGTTTGCACGGGCCTCGAGATTTGCGTGCCAGAGTGGGTACTTTGCGTAAGCGAAGGCTTTTGCGAATGATTCGATCGGAGCATCGAGGCCTTCCTTCGCGAAGACGTCGACGAAGGTGAGGTCCATGTAGACATCGTCATAGAGGCCAGGAGAGTTCTCGAAGTACCATTTGATGTAGTGGTCTGGCCACTTGATGCCGATGCTGTCTGCTATCATCGTGCCCTGGTACTTGAATTCGGTAGGGCCGCCGAAGGTGCATCCGATGGTCTGTCCTGCCCATCCTCCCTTGATCTTGTCCATGAGGGTTTCCCTGGACATCTTCACACTTTTCGCATCCATGCTGACCATGGCTGCCAGCACTGCTGCTGCCGCTAAGATGAATCTCTTCATATCTTTTTCTGTTTATTGCCCGTTGTACTGCAAATATAGCTTAAAAAAGCTTCAATCTATTCTGATTTGAATCTTGCAACTTCTTCCTTGAGGAGCTTCAGATAGAAGTCTCCCAGGGTCTTTGACGGCTCGAGATCCTTGCTTACCTCGATGCTCGGCTGCTCGCTGGTTGTCCATTCGTTCCATGACACGACCATTGCGTAATGCACTCCGATCTCCCTGGCACGGGCGAACTGCTCCTTCAGAGTCTCTCCGTTCCTGCGCCCCCTGGCCGGGATCTCTCCATAGCTTCCGTCAGAATACTGTGCTCTCTGTGAGGCGGTTACGACCATCGATTCAGGCATCCCGTTGTGGATAGGGTAGGTCTGCTCGCCGCGGTCTTCCCATGACCAGTAGCCGTACTTGCTGACCCTGTCCTTCGTCCTAAGGTTGGACTGCTCCGAGACGTATCCGGTCATCCATCTGACGGTGAACCTGTCGTCGTTCCATTCCGGGACTCCGTTCGGCCATGGCGAAGGCGTGTCGACATAGACGACAAGCAGCGGCTTGCCTTCGTACATCTCCATCAGTCCGCTGTACTTCGGATTGCCTGCATATTCCTCCCAGACCTGGTCAGCCTTGCGCTGAAGCCTTCCGTCATAAGCGCTTTGCGGAGCTCCCGTGGTGCCGATGAATATGCTGATCTTCGGATGTTCCACTCCATTCTTCTCCATTCTCAGGTACTCGTCGAACAGGATTGCTGTCGCATCCTCGACGATGTCCTGCCTGCCGCCTCCGAGCCAGAGTGTGTCCTTAGTGTACTGGACGTTGTTGGACCAGTCCAGCCAGACGAAATCCACGCCTGCGTCGGCTATCTGGCGTGCATGCCTGTAGATGACTCTGCGGTCGCGTGAATCGTAGGGACCGATCTCGGGAAGATCCCAGACGTTCTTCCACCAGTGCATGTCTCCCCAGAGGCTGTAGGCTATCCCGACCCTTCTTTCCGAAGGGACCTCTTTCTTGATCTTCCTTGCGTCTGCATCAGTGCCGAAGCAGAGACTGAACGCGATTGCCATTGCAATGACCGCTCTTTTCATATTCTTTTCAATTCATTCAATTTCAATTC
>JAGHSC010000228.1 GCA_018066065.1 Candidatus Cryptobacteroides faecihippi | reverse complement strand
TCACGATGTAGCCCTGCTGAGCCATCAGTCGGTAGCACCATCTGTAGCTCCAGCCCTGGCTGTTTGTGCCCTGAGGGCCTCCAAGCACAATCTCGACGGCTGGGTAGACCTTGGAAGGGTCGAATTTCGGAGGATACATCACCCAGCACTGCATGTCCTTCCCGTCGACAGTCTTGACGATGACACTCTCGCTGGTCGGTTCCTCGAGCTGAGAGAGGATGTGGCCGTTCTCGTCGGTGACCTGGCTCCACTGGGCGAAGCCCTCTGCCCCGGCAGTGAGCTTGATCAGCTCGGCCGGACGGTTGAGGCAGGTGTTGCTTGCGTAGACGGTCATTGCGCCATTGTCCTCAAGGACGGCGCTGACGCCGCTGAAGTCGTATTTCTCATCATCGGAGGTAAGCTGGCGGAGATTGTCTCCGAGGCTGACGCAGAAAAGCTTCTCCACACCTCCGTCGAGGGAGCAGAAGACGATTCCATCGCTTGAAGGGTTCCAGCACAGGCCGCTCTTGTCGCGGTCCAGTCCGGATGCAAGCTCGCGGATTCCGCTGAATTCCATTCCGAAGCTCTGTCCTTCCTCTGCCTGGGAGGAAGCCACGTCACAGACGAGGATCCTCTGTGCATCGGCCTCGTAGCCGTCGCGCGGCATGGAAATCCATGCAATGTGCTTTCCGTCAGGGCTCCAGACAGGGTCTGTGTCATAGCCACCGTCACCCTTGATGGTCACGGTCTGGCCTGTGACGATGTCGTAGACGAAGATACCGCAGTTCGTGCTGAACGCATATTCCTTGCCCATGTGCTTCCTGCAGGAGTAGACGATGTGCCTTCCGTCGGGAGCCCAGTCAAGCTGCTCTGCACCGCCGAACGGCTCGGTCGGCAGCTCGTATGGCTCCTCGCCGAGGATGTCGAACGAGTTGTCCGGAGTTATCATTGCTCCTCCGAACGGAGCGACGTAGGTACGCGGGGTCTCGGTTACCCAATGGTCCCAGTGGCGGTACATGAGATCCTCGGTCACGTAAGCCTGCGCCTTGTCAAGCTTCGGGTCAATGTCTGACGGCTGATCTACCTTCTTGTTCTTTACTGTGCTGATGTACAGGATGTTGGCTTCATCCGGCGAGATCTTGAACTCGCTGATTCCGGAAGGTACGTCGCTGAGCTGGACCTTCTTTCCAAGCTTGTTTCCCGTGAGGGGAGCCATCCAGACCTGGCCTCCCTGCAGGAAGTAGATGCTCTTCCCGTCTGCGGACCATCTTGCATTGCTGACGCTCTTTGCGTAGTGTGTCAGCTGTACCTTGCCGCTTCCATCCTCGTTGCAGAGGAAGAGATTGCGGCAGCTCTTGTTCAGCTCCACGCTGGTGTAGCTTACTCCGTAGAGGATCCTGCTTCCGTCGGGGGAGAGCTGGGCGTCTGAAACCCTTCCGAAAGACAGAAGTGTCTCAGGCGTCATGACGCCATCCTCGATCCTGATGTCCGATGGGCCGATGTACGCGCCCCCGTTTTCCTTTGTCTGTGTGCAACCAATCATTGTCATGATCAACGCCGCCATCGCGGCTCTTGCTGTTGTTCTCATATTGTGTCTGATTCGTATTTTCCTATTGCATCCCTGAGCCTCTGGAGGATCGCATTGCGGATGTCCTCCGGCTCAAGTACCTCGAGGTTCCCGGCATGGCGGCAGAGCTCCATCATCAGGTTCTCGTTCGGGATGACCTTGATGCTGAAGACCACACCGTTCCCATCCTTTGGCGGAGCCTCTTCCCTCTGGGACCGGTGGATCGGAAGGTCCCTTAGGTAGCTTGCCTCCTTCTCTGTCGTCCTGAACCTTATCCTGACGGCGCTCTGTCCCTTCTTCGGAAAGAAGATTCCGTAGCTTTGGCAGAACAGTGCATCCACGTCGTATCCATCCGGAAGCGTGAACGTCACATCTGTCTCGATGAGGGAGAAGATCCTGTCCATTCCATAGACTCGCCAGGCATCCATGTCGGTGTTGCTGCTCCCTTCGGCGGCTCGCTCGCGGCAGAATCCGACCAGGTACCATCTCCTTTCGTGCTCCTTCACGGCGAAAGGCTGGACGTGGAGTGTCTCGGATTTCCCGGAGCGGTACTTCGAGTAGACGATCTCAAGTTCCCTGCCGCCTTCCATGGCCTGCATGACTGCAGTCAGGTACTTCTGGCCTGACGGGACCTCCTCGACGGCGACTCTGCCGGAAAGCCTTTCCTTGCTCAGCGTGAGCAGGTTCCCGACTGTGAAGGTGTCGATCATCCATCGGATGTTGTCCTGTCCGTCCATCGCACTGTCGCTGTTGGGAATGTAGTACCGGTTGGTTCTCCTGTTGCATTCGATGGAGATTCCGAATGTGTCCTGGGCTGCAAGTCTGTGGTTGTTGAAGGACCGTCTTGAGTATGGCTGGTCGAAGCGGCGTTCGTATTTCCTGATGATCTCGTCGATGCTCATTCCGGTTTCCCCGGATGCAGAGATCGTCTGGAGCAGCCAGATGTATTTCCCGATGAGTTCTGAAACCATGAGTGTCTTCCTTCTGTGCCTTTTAACGGCACATCAAAGATAAGAATTATTCGTATATTTGCATCTATATGGGAGAAAGACCAACGATATACCTTTACACTGACGGTGCATCCAGCGGCAACCCGGGACCGGGTGGCTATGGGGTGGTCCTCAAGTGTGCCGGGCATGAGAAGGAACTCTCGGGCGGATTTGCCAGGACCACCAACAACAGGATGGAACTCCTCGCCGTCATCAAGGGACTTGAGGAGATCAAGTGGGACAATGCCCTTGTGGAAGTATTCGGACTCATCCTATGTCGTTAAGGCTGTGAATGAAGGCTGGCTCGAATCCTGGAAGATGAAAGGCTGGAAGAAAGTCAAGAATCCAGACCTTTGGCAGCGCTTCCTTGCTGTATACTCACGTCACAGGGTTTCCTTCCACTGGCTCAAGGGTCATGCCGGCCATCCTGAGAACGAACGTTGCGACAGGCTGGCTGTAGCCGCCGGCGCAGGGGCGTTCGAGGCTGGGAAGGTTCTGCCCGATGACGCAGGGTACCTGGACAGCGTCGCATCCTCCGCCGACGGTGGAATTCTCCTTTAAGTTTTTTAAATTTGCACATCAACAGAATTCTCTAAACGATGGAAAGGAACAACAGGAAGCCGATCGTCGGCATCACACAGGGCGACGGCAACGGAATAGGATATGAGGTGATCATCAAGTCCCTGGCTGACCCAAGGATACTCGAGGCATTCACTCCGGTGATCTATGGCTCTTCAAAGATCTTCGGATTCTACCGCAAGCTCATCCACAACCTTGACCAGATGGACACCTATGTGATCCAGAACGCCAAGGATGCGAAGCCTAGGAAGATCAACATTCTCAACTGCCTTCCTGACAACGTGTTCGTCGAGCCTGGCCAGTCGACTCCGGATTCTGCAAAGTCCGCCATCCGCTCTCTTGAATGCGCAGTGGCCGACATCAAGAACGGCGACATCGACGTGCTAGTCACCGCTCCGATCAACAAGAAGGCGATGAATGCCGAGGGCTTTGCCAACACTGGGCACACCGAGTACCTCCAGAAGGAGTTCGGTGCAGACGATGTCCTGATGTTCATGGTTTCCGAGCAGCTCAAGATCAGTGTGGTGACCGGACATGTCCAGCTCAAGGATGTCCCTTCCCTCATCACCGAAGACAAGATCGTCACCAAGCTCAGGCTGATGTCAGAGTCCCTCAAGAGGGATTTCGGCGTCGTCTCTCCTAAGATCGCCGTACTCGGTCTCAATCCGCATTGCGGTGATGGCGGCCTGCTTGGGGATGAAGAACAGAGAATCATCCTTCCTGCAGTGAAGAAGGCCAATGATGAGGGCATCCTTGCATTCGGACCTTATTCTCCGGATGGCTATTTCGGCCTCGGCCACTATGCAAGGTTCGATGCTACCCTTGCCATGTATCACGACCAGGGACTCTCTCCATTCAAGGCCATCGCCTTCCAGGATGGTGTCAACTTCACTGCCGGACTTCCTATCGTCAGGACTTCCCCTGACCATGGAACTGCATTCGAGATGGCCGGAAGGGATGAGGCAGACCCTCAGTCGATGAAGTCATCCATCTACGCTGCAATCGACATCTTCAGGAACAGGATTGCCTACGATGAGCTTCACGCAGGCAAGATGAAGAAATAATCTCTTCTGTAACAGATACTCTTAAGAAATCTTGCTGAAGTCGCGGATGCCGTATTTCTCCTTCCGCAGCTCCAGCTGGAGAAGAGCATTCTCCTTCTCGGAGAGCGTCGGATCCTTGGACAGGATGTGCCCGGCGTAGCTCCTGGCGTCGGCAAGCATCTGGCTGTCATGAGCAAGCGATGCGATCCTGAGGTTGATCGGCAGGCCGCTCTGCTGCGTTCCCTCGAGGTCTCCCGGGCCTCTCATCTTCATGTCTTCCTCGGCCAGGTCGAAACCATTCTCAGTGGCGCACATCAGCTCGAGTCTCTTGCGGGACTCCTTGGAAACCTTGTCCCCGTGCATCAGCACGCAGAACGATTCGTCGGATCCTCTTCCGACTCTTCCGCGGAGCTGGTGAAGCTGCGCCAGACCGAACCTCTCGGCACTCTCGATCACGATGACGGTAGCGTTCGGAACGTCCACGCCAACCTCGATCACCGTCGTTGAGACAAGGATATGAGCCCTTCCGGCAGCAAATGCGTCCATGTTGAGCTTCTTTACATCGCTGTTCTGCTGCCCGTGGACGATAGCGACCTCGTACTCCGGAAGAGGGAACCGCGAGACAATCTCCTCGTAGCCGGCCTCCAGGTTCTGGTAGTCCACCTTCTCACTCTCGAAGATCAGTGGGTAGACGATGAAGACCTGCCTTCCCAGAGCAATCTGCCTTTTCATGAAGTTGTACAGCACAGGTCTCTTGGCATCGCCGATGAGAATCGTCTTGACCGGTTTCCTGCCCGGAGGCATCTCGTCGATCACGGAGACGTCCAGATCGCCGTAGAGGGTCATGGCAAGGGTCCTTGGGATCGGAGTGGCGGTCATGACAAGGATGTGCGGAGGAATCCCGCCGCTGCCCTTGGCCCAGAGCTTCGAGCGCTGCTCGACTCCGAACCTGTGCTGCTCGTCCACGATTGCAAGCCCGAGGTTCCTGAAGACAACCGAATCCTCGATCAGTGCGTGGGTTCCGATGATGATGCTGACCGAGCCGTCCCTCAGTCCCTCCAGGATTGGTTTCCTGGCGGCCTTTGTCGTCGAACCGATCAGCAGGCTGCACTTCACACCCGTTGGCGCGAGGTACTTGCAGATGTTTGCATAGTGCTGCTGTGCAAGGACTTCCGTCGGTGCCATGATGCAGGCCTGGCAACCATTGCCGACAGCGATCGGGGCGGTGAGCACTGCGACCATTGTCTTGCCCGAACCCACGTCTCCCTGGAGGAGGCGGTTCATCTGGTGGCCGCTCATCATGTCGGCGCGGATCTCCTTGATCACCCTTTTCTGGGCCCCGGTCAGGTCGTATGGCAGCGAATTGTAGCAGTCGTTGAAGGCCTGTCCCACAAGAGGCATCCTGATGCCCACCTCGGACCGGCTCCGCACGTACTTCTGCTTGAGCAGCGAAAGCTGGAGCAGGAAGAGTTCCTCCCATTTGAGACGGTACTGCGCCTTGGCCAGCGCTGCGGTGTCTGCAGGGAAGTGGATGTTGCGGATGGCATACTTCAGCGGCACGAGCCCCTTCTCCCTGAGGATGTGGTCCGGCAGAGTCTCCTCCACGTCCGCAATTGAATATTCAAGTGCGGAGGACATGATCTTGTTCATCACCTTTCCCGTGATGCCGCCGTTGCGGAGCTTGTCGGTCGAGTTGTAGACTCCGGTGAGCATGCCTGAGAGGCTGCCGCCTGCTCCTTCCGCGGGAGGGGAGTCGATTTCGGGGTGGACCATGTTGATCCTTCCGTTGAATGTGGAAGGCTTGCCGAAGAAGAGGAAGAAGCTTCCCTGGCGGAGACGCTCGTAGGTGTACTTTATCCCGCGGAAGAAGATGAGTTCCATCTCGCCGCTGTCGTCCCTCACGGTGACCGTGAGGCGCTGCTTCGCCCCCTTTCCTGTCAGCTCGGACTTGATGACCTGGGCAAGGATCTGGATCAGGGCACTGGTCGGGTGGATGTCTGCAATCCTCTGGATGCTGCTCCTGTCGATGTAGCGGAAGGGATAGAGGTGCAGGAGGTCGCCGATCGTGACGACCTCGAGCTCGCTTCTGAGAAGAGACGCTCTCTTGGGACCGACTCCGGGCAGAAACTGCACTTCTGTTTCCAGCTTGTTCTTCAGCATGGAACAAATGTAATAAAAAATGATTAATTTTGAGGTTCTATGAACATCCTTGTGACGGGAGCCAACGGCCAGCTTGGGACCGAACTCCGAAACGTGACGGCAGACAGCCGCAACCACTACATATTCTCCGATGTCGCATCTCCGGAAGGAGTTGTGACCTTGGGGCTTGACATCACCGACAGGGAAGCCGTCAGGGCCGTCTGCGAGGACGGATCTGTCGATGTCATCGTGAACTGTGCTGCCTACACGAACGTCGACAAGGCCGAGGATGATCCGTCGGCAGCACGTCTGCTGAATGCCGCCGCCCCTGCAAACCTCGCGGCCGTGGCCGCAGAGCGTGGAGCCACGTTGATCCACATCTCGACAGACTATGTGTTCAGCGGCGATGCTGCCATCCCTCGTGCCGAGGACAGTCCGACCGGCCCTCTCGGGGTCTACGGAAGGACCAAGCTTGAAGGTGAGGAAGCCATCCTTGCTTCGGGCTGCGCATCGATCATCTTCAGGACTGCGTGGCTCTACTCCCCGTATGGGAAGAACTTCGTCAAGACAATGCGCCAGCTGACTTCGGACAGGGACTCCCTGAAAGTAGTCTGCGACCAGGTCGGAACGCCGACCTATGCGCATGACCTGGCATCGCTGATCGCCCATGTGATCGAGGATGGCATGCTTGACAGGACAGGCATCTACCACTACAGCAACGAAGGCGCGATCTCCTGGTACGATTTCGCCCAGTCGATCTGCGAGCTGAGCGGAAACACCTGTGACATACAGCCTTGCCGTACCGAAGAGTTCCCATCGAAAGCTCAGCGCCCGCGCTTTTCGGTCCTGGACAAGTCCAAGGTTAAAGCGGTCTTCGGGGTCGGCATCCCTTACTGGAGGGATTCCCTCAAGGACTGCCTGAATAGAATGTGAATGAATCAAATCCGTTGATGAATATGAAAGGAATAGTTCTGGCCGGAGGAAGCGGCACCCGTCTCTACCCGATCACCAAGGGCGTGAGCAAGCAGATGCTTCCAGTCTATGACAAGCCGATGATCTACTACCCGGTCTCCGTCCTGATGAATGCGGGGATCAGGGACATCCTCATAATCTCCACACCTGACGACCTTCCAGGCTTCAGGCGTCTTCTCGGCGACGGCTCCGACTTCGGAGTCCGCTTTGAATATGCTGTCCAGCCGTCTCCGGATGGTCTTGCGCAGGCTTTCATCATCGGAGAGGAGTTCGTCGGGAGCGACTGCGCCTGCCTTGTGCTTGGAGACAACATCTTCCAGGGCGCCGGCTTCCATGAGCAGCTCGTCGCTGCGGTGAAGGCTGCCGAGGAGGAAGGGAAGGCCACTGTGTTCGGCTACTGGGTGAGCGATCCGGAGAGGTACGGCGTCGCCGAGTTCGATGCTGACGGCAACTGCCTGAGCATCGAGGAGAAGCCGAAGGCCCCGAAGAGCAACTACGCTGTCACGGGACTGTATTTCTATCCCAATGAGGTTGTCGGCATCGCCAAGTCCATCAAGCCTTCCGCCCGCGGCGAGCTTGAGATCACCTCGGTCAACCAGGCTTTCCTTTCTGAAGGGAAACTGCTGGTCCAGAGGCTCGAACGTGGATTTGCATGGCTTGACACAGGGACGCATGAGTCCCTCGCCGAGGCTTCGACCTACATTGAGGTCATCGAGAAGAGGCAGGGCCTCAAGGTGGCCTGC
>JAGHSC010000093.1 GCA_018066065.1 Candidatus Cryptobacteroides faecihippi | reverse complement strand
GGACAGAGCTGCCCGGTTTCACAGGGAATACCGACAGTGCTGATCAACAATCTGACAGTAGGAGGTGAATAGGATGGAAACGATGACAGGAATGCTTACGGCGCAGGAAATCCAGACTGCGCATGATGCGGTCGGCACGGCGCTCCGCCTTGGTGCGCAGAAGGTCAGGGTCACGCTGAACAAGAGCCTCATGGACTTGATCGGCACCCTCAACGGAGAGCTGGACAAGGTCAGCCACTGCCTGGACAGGTCCATGTCGGTGTGCCTCTTCGTGGACGGAAGATTCGGCAGTTTCTCAACCAACAGACTGGTGGACAGTGAGTTGGAAGAGTTTCTCGCCAATGCGGTCTCGATGGTCAGGATGCTCGCCCAGGACGAGTGCAGGGATCTCCCGGACCATTCCAGGACAGCCAAGGATGCCATCACTGGAGATGAGCTGAAGCTCTGCGACAGTGCCTATGGCAAGATGGACGCTGACATGAGACTCTCCATGGCACTTGATGCAGCCATCTTCGGGAAGCACGAAGGAGAAGGGCTGATCTCCGAGGAGGGTGAATATTCAGACTCGATCTTTGACACTCTCGTGGTCGACTCTGAAGGTCTCGAGTGCAGGCACACGGAGACCTCATTTGAATATGGTGTCGAGATGACGGTGCAGGACGCGGAAGGGAACAAGTTCAGCGGCTACTGGTGGGACGCAGCCCCGATGCTCTCCGACCTGAAGATCGCCGAATGCGGAGTGAGCGCTTTCGAGAGGGCCAAGTCCCAGTTTGGCCACAGGAGGATCGAGAGCGGGAAGTACACCATGGTGGTCGACAACGAATGCTCAAGCAGGCTCGTCACCCCGCTGCTGAATGCGCTGGGTGGATATTCACTTCAGCAGAAGAACTCCTTCATGGTGGACACCCTCGGCAGGAAGGTCCTGCCTGAGTGGCTGGACATCCTCGACAGGCCGAGAAGCGTCGGCGAGACCGGCTCAAGACTGTTCGACTCCGAGGGTGTAGCAGCCCTGGAGGCGGCAATCATAGAGAAAGGTGTCGTCAAGGAGTACTTCATCAACACCTACATAGGAAAGAAGATGGGGATGGAGCCCACGATCGAGGACGTGACCAGGCCGATGATACCACCTTGCCACGCACCTGGATATTCAGACCCAGTCTCCTGGGACAGGGATGGAATCATGAAGCTCGCAGGGGACGGAATCCTGGTCACCGGCTTCAATGGTGGAAACAGCAACTCTGCAACTGGTGACTTCTCATTCGGAGTGGAGGGTTTCCTCTTCAAGGACGGAAAGATCGTCCATCCGGTCAGGGAAATGCTTGTCACGGGCAATCTTCTGACACTTTGGAACAATCTCATGGCTTCCGGATCGGATTACAGGCTCTGCAAGTCAAAACTTATTCCTACCTTAGCATTCTCAAATGTTGACTTCAGCTCGTGACAGGGCTGGAGCGTGATTGGACAAGACAAAAAAATAGATAAGAAATGAACATCGGAAAGAACAAAGTGGTCGAGTTGACCTACGAACTCAATGTTGACGGACAGCTCAAGGACAGAGCAACCGCAGAGCGTCCTCTGGACTACATCCAGGGCACAAACATGCTCCTCCCGAAATTCGAGGAGAATCTCGAAGGGAAGCAGGAAGGTGACACATTCGAGTTCACCCTCACCCCGGAGGAAGGCTACGGCGAGGTCAACCCAAGCATGGTCCTTGACCTCCCGAAGAGCGCATTCATGCTCGATGGAAAGATGCATGACGAGCTTCTCGTTGTCGGAAAGGTGATTCCAATGCTCAACAACCTGGGCGACGTGGTCAACGGTACAGTCAAGGAAGTAAAGGAAGAATTCGTCTCGATGGACTTCAACCACCCTCTCGCAGGCCAGACCCTGGTCTTCACAGGCAAGGTCCTCACCGTCAGGGAGGCAACCGAGAAGGAGCTCAAGGAAGGTCTCCACGGCGAGTATCTGCCAAAGGAGGGTCATCACTGCTGCGGCGGTGGATGCCACAAGGGCGACGGCGAAGGCTGTGGCGGTGGCTGCGAAGGCGGATGCGGTGGAGATGGCGGCTGCGGCGGTGGCTGCGGAGGAGACTGCAACTGCAAGGAGAACTAGGGACATGCGTACAGCCGTCGTCATACTCAACTGGAACACGAAGGACTTCCTCGCGAAGTTCCTTCCTCCCCTGCTGTCCTCGATGCCCGAGGGGGCGGAGGTAATCGTCGCCGACAGTGCATCGACTGATGGCTCGATGGAGATGATGGACGCAGACTTTCCTCAGGTAAGGAAAGTGCGCCTCGACGGAAATTACGGATTCACAGGGGGTTACAACAGAGCCTTCAAGGCCGTGTGCGCTCTGGAGGATGCAAGGGATCTTGAGTACCTCGTCCTGATCAACTCGGACATCGAGGTCTCTGATGG
>JAGHSC010000086.1 GCA_018066065.1 Candidatus Cryptobacteroides faecihippi | reverse complement strand
GCTTCTCTTTCTCTGTGAATCTATTTAATTTCTACTGTGAAATTGTGTTATACCTTTAAAAAGCTAATCTTAAATATTACACTTACCTCGTTGTAATCTCTCAGTATTGTCAATGAACTCTGCGTTTCTTCCGAAACGGATTGCAAAGGTAGGCATTTTTTTTTATCCCGCAAATTTTTTTGATAAAATTTTCATTTTTTTTGATCATTTCCTGTATTCTGCCCCAGATTGCCTATATTTGCACACCTTATAATATAAACAACATGGCAGAGAACAGAAATGCACTGCCCGACAACGCTCAGAGAGAGCTTCAGCCGGGCGAAGAGTACAAGCCACTCCTCGGAGCAGAGAAGCAGTGGGCAGAAGTAACCCCCTATTCAGTAGCCATCGGCCTGCTGATGGTCATCATCTTCTCGGCAGCCGCAGCCTACCTTGGCCTGCGCGTGGGCCAGGTCTTCGAGGCAGCTATCCCGATCGCGATCATCGCAGTGGGCCTCACCAGCGCCCTTGGAAAGAAGGAAGGCTTGGGACAGAACGTCATCATCCAGTCAATTGGTGGCTGCTCCGGAGCCGTTGTGGCAGGAGCGATCTTCACCCTTCCGGCAATCTACATCCTCGGCGTCGAGGTGAACTTCATGCAGATGTTCCTCTCCTCACTCCTGGGCGGCGTGCTCGGAATCCTTTTCCTCATTCCGTTCAGGAAGTACTTCGTCAAGGAGATGCACGGTAAATATCCATTCCCGGAGGCGACTGCCACGACTCAGATCCTCGTCAGCGGCGAGGGCGGAGGCAAGGGAGCCGGAACCCTTCTCGTCAGCGGCGTGATCGGAGGTCTCTATGACTTCGTCGTCAGCACCTTCGGAGCCTGGGCCGACACCGTCAGCACGACTGTCGTCGGCATCGGCCAGACAATCGCCGACAAGGCAAAGGTCCTCCTCAAGATCAACACAGGAGCAGCAGTGCTCGGACTTGGCTACATCGTCGGCCTCAAGTACGCATTCATCATCTGCTGCGGCAGCTTCCTCGTCTGGCTCGTCATCATCCCTCTGATGAACGTCATCTGGGGTGGGCAGGTCATCGACCTCATGCACACAGGCATCACCACGACGATCGCAGAAATGTCGCCTGACCAGATATTCAGAACCTACGCAAGGCACATCGGCATCGGTGGCATCGCGACTGCGGGCATCATCGGCATCATCAAGTCCTTCGGCGTCGTCAAGTCGGCCGTGGGCCTCGCTGTCGGTGAGTTCAGCCGCAAGGGTGGCGACAAGGCTGCAGTAGAGCGCACCCAGGAGGACATCCCGATGAAGACGATCGTCTTCGGCATCGTCATCGCCCTGCTCGCCGTCTTCGCGTTCTTCGCATTCGGAGGTGTTGTCAACAACGTATGGCAGGCCATCGTCGGCCTCCTCATCGTGGCCATCATCTCATTCCTCTTCACCACCGTCGCAGCCAACGCAATCGCGATCGTGGGTACCAACCCTGTCAGCGGAATGACCCTCATGACCCTGATCATCGCAGCGCTCATACTCGTGGCAGTCGGACTCAAGGGAAATGCCGGAATGGCAGCGGCCCTCGTGATCGGAGGCGTTGTCTGCACAGCCCTCTCGGTGGCAGGCTCATTCATCACGGACCTCAAGATCGGTTACTGGATCGGAACAACCCCCAAGAAGCAGGAGACCTGGAAGTTCGTCGGCGTCGCAGTTGCAGCTGCAACGGTCTGCGGAGTCATGCTCGTCCTGAACAAGACCTACGGATTCGTCGGTGACGACGCCCTCGTAGCCCCTCAGGCAAATGCAATGGCAGCCGTGATCCAGCCTATGATGAACGGTGGCGGCGCTCCTTGGCTCCTCTACGGCATCGGAGCGGTCCTCGCCATCATCCTCACTGCATTCAAGATCCCGGCACTTGCCTTCGCTCTCGGAATGTTCATCCCGATCGACCTGAACCTGCCTCTTCTCGTGGGCGGTGCCATCTCATGGTACGTCAGCACCCGCAGCAAGGACAGCGCGCTCAACGAGGCAAGGCTCAACAAGGGAACCCTCATCGCATCAGGATTCATCGCAGGCGGTGCCCTCATGGGAGTCGTCAGCGCCCTCCTCAAGTTCTTCAATGTCGACTGGTTCCTTTCATCATGGAACGCTGACTTCGGCGAGGCCATCGCACTGATCCCATTCATCGCGATCATCATCTACATGACAATCTCATCATTGAAAGCAAAAGCAGAATAATCATGGAAAACATACTTGACAGATTCCTTAGGTACGTCGCAATCGACACCCAGTCAAACGAAGAATCAGAAAGCCAGCCTTCGACCGCAAAGCAGCTCAACCTGCTCTCTCTCCTCTGCCAGGAGCTTCAGGCAATGGGCGTGGAGGCTCAGCTTGATGAATATGGGTACGTGATGGGACGCATCCCTTCAAACATCGGCACCAAGGTGCCTGCCGTGGGCTTCATCGCCCATGTCGACACGGCTCCGGATGCTTCCGGCGCAGACATCAAGCCTCAGATCATCAATGAATATGATGGCGGCGAGATTCCTCTCAATGGCGTCCCTGGTCTTTCCCTCAAGCCTTCAGAGTTCCCTGAGATGCTGAACTACGTGGGGCAGAAGCTTGTCACCACCGATGGCACGACCCTGCTTGGTGCGGATGACAAGGCCGGCGTCGCAGAGATCATGGATGCGGTGCAGTACATCATGGCCAATCCTGAGTTCAAGCATGGCGAGATCCGCATCGGATTCACTCCGGACGAGGAGATCGGCCGCGGTGTCGTCAAGTTCGATGTCCAGAAGTTCAATGCGGACTATGCCTACACCATGGATGGTGGCGAGGTCGGTGAGCTCGAGTTCGAGAACTTCAATGCGGCTTCGGCAAGGATCCACATCCAGGGTCGCAATGTGCACCCTGGCTATGCGAAGGGCAAGATGAAGAATGCTCTGCACATTGCCCAGGAGCTGGATTCGCTCCTTCCTGTCGAGCAGAGGCCTGAATACACCGAGGGCTACGAGGGTTTCTTCCATCTGATCGGCTTGAATGGTGCTGTCGAGGAGGCGGACATGACTTACATCATCCGTGACCATGACAGGGCTAAGTTCGAGGAGAAGAAGCAGGTGATCGTCAGGTGCTGCGACTTCATCAATGGCAAGTATGGTGAGGGTACTGCATCTCCTGCCGTCAAGGATCAGTACTACAACATGCGTGAGATGGTGGAGCCTCATTACCAGGTCATCGAGAAGGCTGTGAAGGCGATGGAGATGGCTGGGGTGAAGGCGAAGATCCAGCCTATCCGTGGTGGTACCGATGGTGCGAACCTTAGTTTCAAGGGGCTTCCTTGTCCTAACATCTTTGCCGGTGGGTTGAACTTCCATGGCAAGATGGAGTTCGTGCCTGTTCCTTCGATGGAGAAGGCTTCGAAGGTCATCCTGAACATCATCTCCCTGTTCTGCGAATAGCTTCCCCCCACATAGAGTCGGAGGATAGTCACCCAGACTGCCTTCGCTTCGCTCATCCCTCCCAGCCTTGCGGCTGGGTCCCTCCCATTCATGTGGCGAGGGCACTGAAAAAGTCCCTGATTATTGCGTATTATCCAGTGAATCATCAATGATTATTTGGTGATTTGTTGAAAAATTTGTATCTTTAAGTAGTTGGATGATAACTGCTTATGCTTAATACACAACAGAAAATCAAGTTTAGCGAGCACGCGGTTCTCTAT
>JAGHSC010000206.1 GCA_018066065.1 Candidatus Cryptobacteroides faecihippi | reverse complement strand
GCCCTTGGCTTCGCCAACCCTATCACGACAGACTTCAGCAGCAACCCTGAGGCACTTGCAGCCACCCTCCCTTACTGCGTTGCGACCCTCCATTCCCTCTTCAACATCATCAACACCGCGATCCTCATCTGGTTCATCCCAACTCTCGAGAAGGTCGTGAAGATGATGGTCCCTTCAAAGGACACAGAGGAAAAGTTCAAGCTCAGATACATCGGCGGTGGCCTTCTCAACACTGCAGAGCTTTCACTAAATGAGGCCAGCAAGGAGATTGTCCACTACGGTGAGATCTGCGCCAAGGGATTCGCCTACGTCAAGCAGGCTCTCAACGAGAATGAAGAGACAAAGCTCAACGAGTACATCGACAAGCTTGTCAAGTACGAGGAGATCACAGACAACATCGAGCTTGAGATCGCCAGCTACCTCAACGAGGTTTCCAAGGGTGAGATCAGCGGTACTTACGCCGAGAGGATCAAGAGGATGTACAAGATCATCGGTGAGATGGAGAGTCTCGGTGATTCCGGCGAGTCCATCAGCAGGATGATCACGCGGATGAAGGTTCACGAGCAGAGCTTCGACGAGACTCAGATGAACAAGCTCAACCGCATGGTACTGCTTGTCGAGAACGCCTACAAGGTGATGATCGAGAACCTGAGGAACGACAGCATCAAGGAGATCAGCAATGCCCGCGATGCAGAAAGGCGCATCAACGAGTTCCGCAATGCCCTCAGGGAGGAGCACATCGCAAACCTCGAGAAGGACAAGTACAACTACAGGGCCGGTACCTTCTACATGGACATCGTATCAGAGCTTGAGAAGATCGGTGACTTCATCATCAACATCTCCCAGGCCCTCATCCCTAACGGAAAGGACGAATAGATTCCATCCTGATAACAGCAAAAATAGGGCTGACCGGATCCGGTCAGCCCTATTTTATCATCATGTCCTGCTATCGAAGTATGAATCTTTCGGAGACTGCCTCGGAGTCACCTGCATGGAATTCAACGACGACACCCTTGTCGGAAACCTCCATGCGGTAGGAACCGGCGGCACGGGAGATCGAGAAGGAACGGATTCCATCCTTGTACTCGGCAAAAAGGTCCTTGACCTTCTTCGGAGAGTCCGGAGCCTCGGCCACCTTGCCGTAGGCATCGGCGCCTTCAGCCTCAACCTTGTACTCCCCCAGTTCAGGCTTTGCCCACACGCTGCTCATAGTCATCTGAGTGATGCGGCCACCATCGCCGTACCAGTCAAGATGCTCGGTCGTGTGAGTGTGGCCACAGAGAACGATGGCATTCCTCTTCGCCATAACTTCCCTGAGACGACGTCTCATGTCATCCTTGCCATCCCTGCCATGCAGGATCCAGTTGTTGGACTTTGCACTCTGATAAGGGAAGACCGGACCATGGATCACGACGAAAGTATAACGTGCGCCTTCAGTCTCCCTGAACAGTCTCTCGATCTCTTCATCGTCAGGGTGAGTGAAATCAATCACGATGTAGGCATCCTTGCCCATCATGAAAGAGTAGCAGGTCTTCTCGATCTTCTTTCCAAGCTCGATCGAGAGACGGTCAGTCATGTACTCAGTGTAAGCCTTTGTGGCAAAGGCATCATCCGATGCTCGCAGATCATGGTTTCCAGCCACAGTGACGAGAGGAAGGGCACCGCAGAGCTCAACCTTGAGACGGCAGTAGGCGTCCCTGATGAACCTGGTGTGGTCTGCCTCGCTGCCGGTGTCGCCCTGAATCATGTCGCCTAGCTGAAGGCAGAAACGGGTGTCATCGCCGATAAGGCTGGATGCCCTCTTCACAAGCCTCGGGAGACGGTCGCTCCACATCTCGGCATTCCTGCCGAACTCCTTGCGGTGGTTTGCCTCACGCGTGGGGTTTGGATCGAAATAGCCAGTGTGGTACACGGCGTCAGGTGCCGTGTCGAAATGAGTGTCACCAAGGATGATGACTGAATATGAGCTGTCGGAGACTTTCTTCTTCTTCGACTTGGCAGATGCAAGCATCAGCCTGTCAGCAAACGCAAGGCCGGCAGCGGATGCAGTGGAAACTTTAAGGAACTTCCTTCTATCCATTGTATTGTCTACTTTTATGAATCTTGGAAAAGTTATTTCTGGAAAACTTCAGGGTACCTCCCGATGAAGTAGGTCGGAGTGCAGCTCCACGCATGGCAGGCACTGTTGACCGGGAAGAAATTGTACGGAGAAAGCATGTCATCGTTTGGATCGTACGCCTCCCAGAATGTGTCCGCACCCTTGCGGACCATTCCACCCCAGTAATCGACCAGGTACTCGCGAGCCTCATCATGCATTCCGCAGATCATCATCGCATCCACAAGATAGTGGGTACCGTAAGGAGTGCCCGGCATGACTGTGCCAGGATTGGCAAGAGCAGTCCTGATGGCCTTCTGGCCCTCCTTCTGGGTAAGTACGCCAGACTTGACCATCCATGCCTGCGAAAGGGCGGAAAGCTGCCTGTCGGCACCGCTGAGCACAACCCCCTTCTCCTTGTCATAGTAAGCCTTGCGCCCTGCCTTTGTCATCGCCTTGATGAGAGCAGGATACTCCTTGACCTCATCCTGGCAGCCCAGCATCGTCGCAAGCTCATAGGTCTGCTGAAGGGCGAAGATCATCGCACCCTGCATCATGGCATTCACATCGAGGCCGGCCCTCCAGTCAAAGAATATCCACACAGGGCGGGCATTGATGTCAAAGATGTTGTCAGGCTTCATGTAGGAGAGACCGTCTTCGATCTGGCGCTTGGCGACCTTCCAGAGATCACGCGCAGTGTCATAGTCACCCGTATCCTTGAGATACTCCAGAAGCGTGGAGTTCCACAGGAGACAGTAGTTGAGAAGATAGGAACCGTACTGAGGATGCGGCTTCGGGAAATCGAAGATGTTTGACCAGAGGACACCGTTGTCCCCAGCAAAGGCAGCGAAGAGATAGAGGCAATGCCTTACGAGTTCGAAATTGCGGAAGCTGTAGCGGTTGGCAAGACTCTGGAGATAGAGGTCACCGGCCCAGAGACGGTGGTCACGCTTAGGGCCGTCCTCGAAGACGGTCTGCATGCACTCGCGGAGAGTCTCCTCCGAAACCCTGGCGATGTCCCTCACGGCCTGTGGGCAGCCTTCCTCAAGGACTGCGGTGTTTTCCCCGGCACTCGACACAGCCTTGAAATAAAGGTCGTCAAGAGCGAAGTCGAAGCCGGAAGAATCGCCGAGAAGTTCGATGCGAAGGTATCTGAAGGCAATGCGGCGAGGGATTGTAACCCACTCGTCAAGCTCGCACAGAGTCACAGTCTCATCCTGCATCCAGGCACGGCCGAGACCGCCCTTCCAAGGGTCGAGCGGAGTGTTCATCTCCGCAGGAAGCTCTCCGAACATGAACTTGAAGCGCACAGGAGCGTCCTGGCAGCGGTTCAAGGTCTTGGTGTGGAAGCTGAAGTAGCCTGTGAGATGCTTTCCGAAGTCCAGGGTGATCTCCCTGATCTGGCCGAAGCTCTTGTCCTGGAAGTCAGGGGCTCCGACGCTCTCGTAGCGCCAGCCCTGGAAGGCGGAAGGATCCTCGACGGCCTTCACGACAGAGACAGGTCTGACAATAGTCTCATGAAGCGCCGGGGCAGATGAGAGAGCTATGTCCATCCATCTGGCCCTGTCAGCCTCGAAATAGTCCTGTGCGGATGCCCAGGAAAGGGATGCAGCGAGAAGCGATGCTGCAAGGAGAATTCTTTTCATACGTGAGGATATTAAAGTTCGTTATGCGCGGAAGATTACTTCCAGTCCATCATAGGCTGCGCGGAGCGGCTCTGGAAGCTGGGCATCGAGCTCTGCCTGCGTGCCATGGAGAGTCCTGGCCATGTGGGTGAGGTAGAC
>JAGHSC010000054.1 GCA_018066065.1 Candidatus Cryptobacteroides faecihippi | reverse complement strand
AGCAGCAAGACCTGCAGCGTGTGCGGCTGGAAGAACGACGGCCTCACCCTCGCAGATCGCAGCTGGACCTGTCCGGAGTGCGGCACAAAGCACGACCGCGACAAAAATGCCGCGGTCAATATCCTGAGTGAGGGCCTTCGTGTATTGAGTACGAAATCATCGGCGGGAACCGTCGATTACACTGGTGGAGGCAGTGTAAGACCTACTTCGGTAGGCAGCCGCCTGCGAAGCCAGAAGCCCAAAAGTCTTTAGCTTTTGGGTAGTTCACTAGGTTCTTGCAAACGTAAGAATTGTTTGGTTCATTTGCAAGTGTAATTCTACTTACTATCTTTGTGGAGTTAGAGGAATCAAATCTATGAACCATATTATGAATAGAACAGTCTTGATGCTGGCCATTCTGGCCGCGGTTTCGTGCTCGACCGGGCCGAAGGACGGGCAGCCTCTCCCGCTCTCTGCCGAGGAGATTTCAATCATTATGGAACAGGATTCCGTGATGAAGGTCTACACGGTCTGCGATCCAGAGGATTCGCTCCTGCTCCGCCAGCCGTGCACGGACTTCACGGCCGAGGACCTTCAGTCCGATGTCTACCGCACCCTTGCCGAAAAGATGCTGGTGACGGTCAACGACCCGAGCCAGAATGGGGTGGGCATTGCCGGACCGCAGGTCGGCATCTCCAGGCGAGTCGTCGCCGTCATGAGGTACGACAGGGAAGGCAAGCCGTTCGGAGTCTACCCGAATGTGCGCCTTGACTCTCTCTGGGGAGAGATGACCCATGGCCCTGAAGGCTGCCTCTCCGTACCGGGGAGAAGGGGAACCGTGCCGAGGTACTCCACCGTGCTGGTCTCCTACACCGATCCTCAGACCCTTGAGACGGTCAGGGACACGGTCAGCGGCTACACGGCCATCATCTTCCAGCATGAGACCGACCATCTCGACGGCGTCCTCTACGTCGACAAGGCGGACACGGTCTTTGTCAAGTAAGATGCTCGCAGGAGTGGAATATCAAAATTATTGTTATCTTTGTGAAGACTTCCTAATGAAGTCGCGTTATCAATATGAATCTTAGAGACATCAAGAAGGACATTGAGTATGTCATCGGAGCATTCATCGACGATTGCTCTCTTTTCAGTGTGGTCAACAAGTCGGCTGACGATGAGGCACTTGCAGATCTCCTTGACGAGGCTGTGAACCTTTACAACGACCTCAAGGACAAGGTGAACGAGAAGGTCGAGGGCGCCAAGGGCGTCTACTATGCTTCAATCCGCAAGGAACTCCTCGAGAAGACTGACGCTCTCTACGAGAAGCTCAGCGGCATGGTCAAGTCTGTCAAACCTGCTGAATAGGCGGGCGCTCCATAGAGGCTGAAAGTCTTTCAGAATCTTATGGGAGGGCTCATGTTGAGTCCTCCCTTTTTTTACCGGAACAGTAGTAAACGAACTTAATACCTTTAGAATGAAAGTTGCAATCGTTGGCGCCAGCGGCGCAGTCGGACAGGAATTCCTCCGTGTCCTGGATGAAAGAAATTTCCCTGTGGATGAGCTTCTCCTTTTCGGAAGCTCCAGGAGTGCAGGACGCAAGTATACCTTCCGCGGCAAGGAGATCGAAGTGAAGCTTCTCCAGCATAATGATGACTTCAAGGGAGTGGATGTTGCATTCACCAGTGCCGGCGGCGGCACCAGCAAGGAATTCGCCGAGACCATCACGAAGTACGGAGCGATCATGATCGACAACTCCAGCGCATTCCGCATGGATGAGGATGTCCCTCTCGTCGTCCCTGAGTGCAACGCAGCCGACGCCCTTGTCCGTCCCCGCGGCATCATCGCCAACCCGAACTGCACCACCATCATGATGGTCGTCGCTCTCCAGGCCCTCGAAAACATCAGCCACATCAAGCGCATCCATGTCGCCAGCTATCAGGCTGCCAGCGGCGCCGGAGCTGCTGCGATGGCAGAGCTCTACGAGCAGTACCGCCAGGTCCTCGCAGGCGAGAAGCCTACTGTCGACAAGTTTGCCTACCAGCTGGCATTCAATGTGATACCTCAGATCGACGTCTTCACCGACAATGGCTACACCAAGGAAGAGATGAAGATGTACAACGAGACCAAGAAGATCATGCACACCGACTGCGAAGTCAGTGCGATGTGCGTGCGCGTGCCTAGCCTCCGCTGCCACAGCGAGTCTGTCTGGGCCGAGACTGAAGTGCCGGTCAGCGTCGACGCCTTCAAGGAGGCCATCCGCAACGGCCAGGGCCTTCAGCTTGAGGACGATCCTGCAAACAAGGTCTACCCGATGCCTCTCTTCCACGAGAACTGCGACGACGTCTTCGTCGGCCGCGTCCGCAAGGACCTCGCAAACCCTAACGGAATCACCTTCTGGCTCGTCAGCGACCAGATCAAGAAGGGCGCAGCCCTCAATGCAGTCCAGATCGCCGAGTACCTCATCGGCCAGGGCGAACTCCCTCTCAAGAAGTAGCCGAAGACCATGAAGAAGCTCCTCCTGTCCATTGCAATCCTGCTGACTCTCATGTGTTCCTGCCCGCTTCGGGCCCAGAAGCCGACCGGACTGATGACCGACCTCGTGGAACACACCGACGTCAGCTACGGCGGCCGGAAGGCTCAGATCCTCTCCACCCATCCGTCCTTCAGCTGGATAGTCCCGGGGGCCGGGATGCAGACATCCTACAGGATCATCCTGTACCAGGGAACAACGGCCATCTGGGACAGTGGAACCGTGGAAAGCCCGCAGTCCACAGCAGTCCCGTACGGCGGACCTGCGCTGCAGCCTTCCACATCCTACTCGTGGACAGTCTGCGTCGGCACGACTGATTCGCCCCAGGCAGCATGGAGCGACCTGAAGCCATTCAGCACCGGAGCTTCGCTTTCTGAATATTCAACCCCGGGCTATCCGCTCACCCGCGACCTTGAGCATCCTGTCGAGATCGGGAAGGCAGCCAACGGCAACATCCTGGTCGACTTCGGCAGGGAGGCCTTCGGATGGGTCGAGATGCGCCTGACCTCTGACTTCGAAGGCAAGGCTGTCGTTGTCTATGTGGGCGAAAGAGTGGTGGATGGCAACATCCTCCGCAAGGCCTCGACCACCGTGCGCTGCCAGAAGCACATCCTGCTGCTGGACAAGGGCACACACACCTACAAGGTCGAAGTCACTCCGGACAAGAGGAACACCCTTCCGGGCGCCATCCTCATGCCGGACTACATCGGAGAGGTCATGACTCACAGGTACTGCGAGATCGAAGGACTCGACTCCGCGCCTGCCGAGGAAGACATCTGGAGATGGAACGTGCATTACCCATTCGACTTGGGTGCTGCATCGTTCACATGCCCGGATGCTATCCTGATGAGGATCTGGGAGATGTGCCGCTACTCTGTCC
>JAGHSC010000043.1 GCA_018066065.1 Candidatus Cryptobacteroides faecihippi | reverse complement strand
TGCCTTGCCTGAGATTCTTCCCTCTGCTGATTGCTGCCTTCTCTGCTCTCAGGCTGGCCAAGTTCAACCTTGACGAGCGTCAGCACAGCAGCTTCATCGGCCTGCCTACGCCGGCTTGTGCCGTCGTCTGCGGCTCTCTTGCAAGCATTGTGGGCATGTCACCCGATTCGTTCCTTGCATCTTGGTGCCAGGGGCCTGTCTTCATCCCGGCCCTGACGGTCGTCATGTGCTGGCTGCTGGTCTGTGAGGTTCCGATGTTTGCCATGAAGGTGGCCACCGGGGACAAGGCTTCGAAGGTGCAGAACATCGAAAGGGTCATCTTCCTCGCTGTAGCTGCCGTCTCTGCCGTCGTCACGGCTGTCTGTGGCCTCAGCTGGTGCACCGTGCCCTTGGTGACATTTGCCGGCTACATCGCCGTCAATCTCGCCGGTGCTCTGTTCTGCCGCCCTTGACTGGGCTGTTTGCGCAAGTTTTATTAATTTTGTGAATCCAATACCGGAATCTCTGATGGCAATGATGAGAAAGAATGCCCTTCTTCTGGCGTCCGCGGCTCTTTTGGCTGCGGCTGCCTGCGTTTCGTGCGCGAGGAAGGCAGTGACTGTCCCGGACGCGATCCCGCTTGTCCAGTCTCTCATCAGCGATTCCATTCCGATGCTCAACCGTATTACTTCGGTCTCAGGAAAGGTCCATGGCCCGGTCGTGCTGGTAGGCGAGCCTCGGGAATGCTCTGAGGTTGCCCTTCAGTTCATGGAGTGCGACCTTTTCGACAACATCGATGCCCGCATGGAACCGGATGGCCTCCCGGACTTTGCCGGGGAGAGGATCGTAGCACTGATGGATTTCGCCGGAAGTCCTTATGCTTCCTGCCTCCAGGAAAGTGATGGGACAATGGCTCTGCGCGAGCTGGCGGTCCGCGACGCGCTCATTGCGCTGGACACACTGATGGCCTGCAAGATGCTTGTCCTGACCTCCCCGCTCATGGCTGAGCATGGTGCATCGGATGTCTGCAGGCTTCTGTCGGCTGCCGGTTTGGATATTCCTGTGGTGTGTTCGGTGGATTCCACCTTCTCATTCACAGAGTCTGCCTTCCGCACTCTCAGGAAGAGGAATGCCTTCACCCATGTCATCTCCTATCCCAGGATGGAGTCTTTCATGACTGTCCTTCCCGATGCAGGTGGACGTGACGTGAGGGTCGTAGGATGCGAGGGTCTCATCGATTCCTCGTGCGTTACAGTTAAACCATAATTGAAAAATGTATCAGATCAGCATAAGTCCGGAGGAAATTGAACGCCTGGAACCGATGAGCTTTCCAGGAAAGATCAAAGTCATTGAAAGTACGGGTCTTGACTTTCTCAGGGCTGTGGCTTATCTGAAATCTCAGAAAGTTATCGGGTTCGACACGGAATCCAGGCCTAACTTTGCCCCTCATCAGCCTCATTATGGGGTCTCGCTGCTTCAGCTTTCAGGCTCGCACAGGGCTTACCTTTTCAGAATCAAGATGATGGGCGGTATCCCGAAAGCTCTCCGCAAGATTCTCTCCGATGAGAAGATCCTCAAGGTCGGTGCAGCTGTCAATGATGATGTGCGCGGTCTGGTCAAGAACACCGATTTTGCTCCCAAGTCGTTCCTGGACCTTCAGAAGATGGTCTGGGAGTACGGCATCAAGGACAAGAGTGTCAAGAAGATGCCTGCCATCATCCTGGGCGTGAAGATCTCCAAGGCCCAGCAGCTTTCCAATTGGGAAGCCCCTGTGCTATCGGATGCCCAGCAGGCCTATGCGGCCACCGATGCTTGATCTGCCGTGAGATGTATCTCAAGCTTCTTGAGTCAGAAAAGCATCCTCTCACACC
>JAGHSC010000252.1 GCA_018066065.1 Candidatus Cryptobacteroides faecihippi | reverse complement strand
GATAGAGAATGTCTCCGACAAGAGAAGACTTGCCTGAACCGCTGACTCCGGAAACCACAGTCAGCACCCCGAGAGGGAACTTCACGTCGAACCCCTTGAGATTGTGCTCCATGGCCCCCTCGACCTTTATTGAATATGTCCAGGTGCGCTTCTCCCTGCGATAGCGGGACCTGGTGCCAAGCACATACTGAAGCGTCAGGGACTTGTCCACGACCTTCTGCGGGATCTTGTCATCCATGCTGCCCTGGAAGACGATCTCCCCTCCTCCGACGCCGGCGAGCGGTCCCATGTCGATCAGAAGGTCGGCAGCCTTGATCATCTCCTCGTCATGCTCCACGACAACGACGGTGTTGCCGATGTCCCTGAGCCTGCGGAGGACACTGATAAGCTTCTCTGTGTCACGCGGATGCAAGCCGATGCTCGGCTCGTCGAGGATGTACATCGACCCCACGAGGGAACTGCCCAGGGCCTTGACGAGGTTGACTCTCTGGCTCTCACCTCCGGAAAGAGTGTTGCAAGCCCTGTCCATCGTAAGGTAGGCAAGACCGACATCCCTGATGCATCTGAGCCTTAGGGCAATCTCATCAAGAGCCTTTCTTGCGATGCCCTCCTCGTACTCCGTAAGCACAAGGTTATCAATAAATTCCAGGAGTGTATCCACATCCATGGAAAGCAGGTCGGCAATGCTCTTTCCCCCGACCTTGACGTAGAGAGCCTCCTTCCTGAGCCTCGTACCATGACACGAATGGCATGTCGTACGGCCCGAGAAGCGGCTCAGCATGTATTTGTACTGGATCTTGTAGCGATTGGCCTCGACCCATTCGAAGAATTCATTGATCCCGACGAGGGACTCTTCATCCCCCTCGACGCTGTGCGAGTCCCAGATCAGGTCCTTGACCTCCTGGGAGAGCTTTGCGTACGGCTCGAAGATCGGAATCCCGTACTTTTCCGCATGCTTCACGAGATGATCCCTGAACCATCCCATCTTGTCTCCCCTCCAGCACGCGATCGCACCGTCATAGATGCTCTTGGTCTTGTCCGGGACCACAAGGTCCTCGCTGACGCCGATGATCTTGCCAAGGCCGCCGCAGACAGGACAGGCTCCGAGCGGGCTGTTGAAGGAGAACAGATACTCGTCCGGCTCGCGGAAGGTCATCCCATCCATCTCGAAGCGGTTTGAATATTCTTCCTCGGCACCATCCTTCCTCAGAACGAGCCTGCCATCGCCCTCGCGGAAAGCACTGGAGATAGAAGACAACAGCCTGGTCTTCAGATCATTCCATTCATTCTGAGGCCATGGCGTACCGTCTTCAGCCACGGGAGCGGAGTCCACGAAACGCGGCAGCTTGAGGCGGTCCACCAGGAGGAGAAGGTCCTCCGGGTACTCCCCGCTCTCGGCCATCCTCATCACATCCTCGATCCTTATGACGCTGCCCTTGGAGAAGAAGCGTGAATATCCATTCTCCTTGAGGCGCAGCATGAGCTCGACCTTGTCATCCCTGCCGGACCATCCAAGCGGGGAAAGGATGTAGACCGCAGTGGTGTCCCCCTTCAGGATGCTGTTCATCACATCCGTGGCGCTGTGGCGCTTCACTTCCCTGCCGCTTACCGGCGAGTAGGTGCGTCCGATGCGGGAGAATACGATCCTGAGGTAGTCATAGATCTCGGTCGTCGTGGCCACCGTGGAACGAGGATTCTTGACATTGACCTTCTGCTCGATGGCGATTGCGGGAGGGATGCCTTCGATGGACTCCACGTCAGGCTTGCTCATCCTCCCGAGGAACTGCCTCGCGTAGGATGAGAGGCTTTCGGCAAAACGTCTCTGACCCTCGGCGAACAGAGTGTCGAAGGCAAGCGAGGACTTTCCCGAACCGGAAATGCCCGTCACCACCACGAACCTGTTGCGCGGTATCTCGATCGTTATGTCCTTCAGGTTGTTGACCTTGGCCCCCCTGATGATGATGTTCCCTTCCTCAGCCATCGGCAGCAATGCTAGATTTCCTCAAGGCACTCGTCCATCATCCTGGAGATTTCCTTCTTGTCGAGATTCTGGCCGATGAAGACGATCTTGACCATCCTGTCTCCGTACTGAGGATCCCAGTCGCGGCGAAGGTTCCTGTCCCTGGCCATGAGATCCTGGAGCTGGTCCTCCGGCATCGTCGCAAACCAGAGTCCGGCGTCGCGGACTGATTTCTGGACTCCGCTCTGCTCGAAGAGATAGCACTTGTCCTTCTCGTCGGCGAAGTAGCAGAGGCCCTTTGCCCTGATTATGTTCTTCGGCCACTTCCTGGCCACGAAATGATCGAACTTGTTGATGTCCAGTGCAGGACGGCGGAAATAGACGAAGGTTCCGATGTTGTACTCCTCGACCTCGCCACCCTCATGGTGATGGTGGTGATGGTGATGATGTTCGTGATGATGCTCATGTTCGTGGTCATCGTGGTCATGATCGTGATCGTCGTCGTCATCGTCGTCGACCTCCAGGTCACCCTCGATGGCGGCAATCCATGCTGCGGAAGTGGCCACCTTGTCGAAATCGAACAGACCCGTCCCGACGAGCCTGTCGAGGTCGACCTCGCAATAGTCGCACTCGATGATCTCAGCCTTAGGGTTGAGAGCCTTGACAATGGCGCGCACACGGGCAAGCTCCTCAGGCTTGACCTCGGAAGCCTTGTTCAGAAGGACGATGTTGCAGAACTCGATCTGCTGGATGACGAGGTTCTCGATGTCCTCCTCGTCAAGGTCCTTCTTGTTGAGGGCATCTCCGCAGTCGAACTCGCTCTGCATCCTCAGAGCGTCCACGACGGTCGCGATGCAATCGAGCTTCGGAAGGTTGCCTCTTGAATATTCAGGAATCAGATTGGGTGCGGAACAGATGGTCTGGGCGATTGGGGCAGGCTCGCAGATGCCGCTTGCCTCGATGACGATGTAGTCGAAGCGGTCGCTCCTGCACAGGTCATTGAGCTGGTTGACAAGGTCCATCTTGAGGGTGCAGCAGATGCATCCGTTCTGGAGAGGGACAAGGCTGTCGTCGGTGTTGCCCACGACGCCTCCCTTCTGGATGAGGTCGGCATCGATGTTGACCTCGCCGATGTCGTTGACGATCACGGCGAACTTGATTCCCTGCCTGTTGTTCAGTATCCTGTTCAGCAATGTAGTCTTGCCGCTTCCGAGATATCCCGTCAGAAGCAGCACCGGTATTTCCCTATTCTGTACTGTTATTGTCATAGCTCACAAAGATAACCATATTTCATGTATAAAAGAGCCTTGAATAATCGAGAATATTTGCTAAATTTGCAGACAGGCAGGTACATCATGACAGCCTTAAGGACATGCTTGAAGGTATAAAGACAGATATCGAAAAGTTGATTGCCCTGTACGAGAAGGAAAAATCCCAGCGCGAAAAGCTCGAGACCGAACTCGCACAGAGCAGGGCCGCCAATGAATCCTGCCGCAGACAGATCGAAGATTTGGAACAGCAGGTTGACAATCTTCGTCTTGCGGAAGCTTTCATGGCACCGGCTGGAAGCGACAGCGGCGCCAAGGACAAGATAGACAGGCTCATAAAGGAGATTGACAAGTGCATCTCCCTGATGGAGAATTAAGAATGGCACAGAGCATCAAGATAAAGATAGCAGGCAAGGAGTATCCCCTGATGGCTTCATCACCGGAAATGGAACAGATGATGAGGCTGGCAGCGGAGACCATCAGCCACAAGCTTGCGGCCTATGATGCGAAGTATCCAGATAAGTCACTCACGGACAAGCTTGCCTTCGTCGCCCTCAACGAGACGATCGGCAGGCTCACCAGCCAGAAGAAGCTGGGAGACGCAGCCGATGAGGCAAGGAAGCTTCAGGAAGACGTGGATTCATACCTTACGAATATTGAGAAGAACGGCCGTTAGTCCCACGTGCTAAAATCAACAAGTTCTACGGAACCGAGTTTGCTCGAGGCGGCAAGGACAGGCCAAGGTTACCTTCGGGGATTGCGCTTGCGCGACGGTGGACTTTCAAACCGCAACGGATCTCAAATCTTATTCATTAAGATTTTTGACAGCGACTGACGGCTTTTTCTCCTATTCGAACTCCAGACGATCGATCAGTCAGAAGGCTGAGGGGTCGCCTTTTTTCGTACTCCGCAAGAATAGGGAAACAACCAAACAAAATAAAGTATGTTAGCATATATCATAGGAGCGGTCATCGGAGCAGTGATAGCAGTGATCGCATGCCTGGCCATCCAGAGGGTCATCCTCAACGGCCGCAAGAACGAGATCATCGCCAAGGCCGAACTCGAGGCCGAAAGCATCAAGAATGACAAGATCCACCAGGCAAAGGAGAAATTCCTGCAGCTCAAGAGCGAGCATGACAAATACGTCAACGACAAGAACAGCCAGCTCAAGGATGCAGAGAACAGGATCCGCCAGAAGGAGAACAACCTGAACCAGCAGAACTCAGAGCTCCAGAGGAAGATCCGCGAGGCTGACAATGCCAAGGCCAGCTTCAACGCACAGCAGGAGACCCTCAGCAGGAAGAGCGAGGAATTCGACAGGATGACCGCACAGGTCAACAAGCAGCTCGAGGTCATCGCCGGAATGAGCGCAGCCGATGCAAAGAACATCCTCATGGAGAACATGAAGGCAGAGGCACGCACCGAGGCTCAGGCCTACATCAACGACACCATGGACGAGGCCCGTCTCAATGCAGCCAAGGAGGCCAAGAGGATCGTGATCAACACAATCCAGAGAACAGCGACCGAGACCGCAATCGAGAACGCCGTCACAACCTTCCCTATCGAGAACGACGAGATCAAGGGTAGGATCATCGGACGCGAGGGCAGGAACATCAGGGCCCTCGAGGCTGCAACCGGAGTCGAGATCGTCGTCGACGACACTCCGGACGCAATCCTTCTCTCCGCCTTCGACCCAGTCCGCAGGGAGGTCGCAAGGCTTGCGCTCCACCAGCTCGTTGTCGACGGAAGAATCCATCCTGCACGCATCGAGGAGGTTGTAACCAAGGTTCAGAAGCAGCTTGAGGAGGAAATCCTCGAGACCGGAAAGAGGACCTGCATCGACCTCGGCATCCATGGCCTCAACATCGAGCTCGTCAAGATGATCGGCCGCATGAAGTACCGCTCATCCTACGGACAGAATCTTCTCCAGCACTCACGCGAAGTCGCAAACATCTGTGCAATAATGGCTTCCGAGCTCGGCCTCAACCCTAAGGTTGCGAAGAGGGCCGGTCTCCTCCACGACATCGGAAAGGTTTCCGAAGAGGAGCCTGAGCTTCCACACGCACTCCTCGGCATGAAGCTTGCCGAGCAGTACAAGGAGAAGCCTGATGTCTGCAACGCAGTCGGTGCCCACCACGAGGAGATCGAGATGACTTCGATCATCTCTCCTCTCGTCATGATCGGTGACGCAATCTCAGGCGCAAGGCCTGGTGCACGCCGCGAGGTCATCGAGTCCTACATCAAGAGACTCAAGGGAATGGAGGATCTTGCAGCAGCCTACCCTGGCGTGACAAAGAGCTATGCGATCCAGGCAGGACGTGAGCTCCGAGTCATCGTCGGTGCAGACGAGGTCAGCGACGACCAGGCATCAAGACTCTCTGCCGACATCGCACAGAAGATCCAGGAAGAGATGACTTACCCTGGACAGGTCAAGATCACCGTCATCAGGGAGACCCGTTCAGTAGCCTACGCAAAATAAACAAGGACAAAATCATTATATCAAATACTATGAGACCTGTATTCAGGACAATCATGGCAACAGTGGCTGTGCTCTTCATGGGCATGGCCGCTTTTGCTCAGGCGCCGGAGGAGACCGCGGCATGGAATGTCGCAGCAAAGAGCATCTCGGCAGATGAATATGAGATAACATTCACGGCAAGCATCGTCGATGGCTGGCACATCTACACGGTTGACAGTCCTGACAACCCAGTCTCGGTGGACTTCACCGATCCGTCCGGCTATGCCCTCGATGGATGCCTTGCACAGATCACTGAGCCGGTGGAGCTCGATGGGCACAAGGTGTTCTTCAACCAGGCCGTCTTCACACAGAAAGTCAAGGTCACCGGAAAAGGTGCCAAGGTAAAGGGTGTCATCAACTGGTTCGCATGCAACGACCAGTACTGCGCACCTCCAGAGGAGAAGGAGTTCGAAGTGACTCTGGGCGAAGCAGATGACGTCGTCGAGACTGCAGCTGCCATCACCCCGGCAGATGAAGATGGCGGCAAGGAATCGGGCGGACTCCTCGGACTCATCATCGTGGCTATCCTCTGGGG
>JAGHSC010000071.1 GCA_018066065.1 Candidatus Cryptobacteroides faecihippi | reverse complement strand
CCAGGGACCTGACAAGCTACGGGAAGGAATGGGGCGTAAGGATCGTGGAGGCCATGTCGAGGTCAAGCTCAAGGCCTCTGGTGGTAAGCGGACTGGCCCTCGGCGTGGACAGCGTTGCCCACAGGTCAGCCCTGGACGGCGGGCTGCCCACCGTCGCAGTCATGGCGACAGGGATAGACAGCATCTACCCCATCTACCAACAGGGCACTGGCGGAAAGGATCGTCGAGACCCCCGGGTGTGCCCTTGTGACGGACTACCCTCCCGGGACGGACGCCATCAAGATAAACTTCCTCCGCAGGAACAGGATCATCGCCGGGATCGGCAGGGCCACGATACTGGTGGAATCGAAGGTGAGAGGTGGAGGGATGATGACAGCTCGCCTGGCCGTATCGTACGGAAGGGACGTCTTCGCCCTGCCGGGGAGGATGGACGACCCGGCCTCGCAGGGATGCAACATGCTGATAAGGGAGAATCTGGCAGAGCCGGTCGGGGAAATGGGTGAATTCATGGCCCGGCTCGGGCTCGGGCTGGCCAGGATGGCGACCAAGGAAGACTTCAAGGGTGAAGTCAAGGCATTCTACGAAGGGAAGGCTGAAGGAAGCCTCCTCGACGACGCCGTCTCGATGGCCAGGGAGATAAAGGCAAGGAGAGGCATCTCCCTGGACGAGCTCTGCATCAAGCTTGGATGGGACTTCGGCAGGACCAGCCAGGTCGCCGCGATGCTGGAGTGCGACGGGTTCATCGAGATCGACCTGCTCCAGCATTGCTCTGCGGCAGTGCGGCGTAATTGACCGGAAGCGTTGGCGCTGACCGGAAAATGACTACCTTTGCGGCAATGAAATTCATAGACACCCATTGCCACATCACCGACGAAGCCTTTTCCGGAGAGGAAGAAGCTTACATCGAGCGCGCACTCCAGAGTGGCGTAGGCCTCATGCTGCAGCCAGACATCGATTCCAGGGAAAGGGAAGCGATGTTCTCACTGGTTGACCGGCACCCAGACGTACTGAAGCCGATGATCGGCCTCTACCCCGGCTCCGTGGACAGCGGATGGAAGGAAGAGATCGAATCGATGGCATCATTCCTTGAAAGCTGGAGGGCCAGTCACCGGACCGACGGCATGGATGTCGTCGCAGTCGGAGAGATCGGGCTGGACTACCACGAAGGCAAGGAATTCATGCAGGAGCAGAAGGACGCCCTGGCATGGCAGCTCGACTTCGCGGCTTCCCAGGGCCTGCCCGTGAATATCCACTTGCGCGACGCGATGGGAGACTTCATCGAGGTCCTGTCGCAGCACAGGGGCCTCAGGGGAAACATGCACGCCTACAGCGGAAGCTACGAGAGCTTCCTCGAGCTCCAGCGCCTCGGGGACTGGTACATCGGGGTGGGAGGCGTCGTCACGTTCAAGAAGGCATCCCTCGCAGAGGTAGTGGCCAAGGTTCCGCTCGAGAGGATCATCCTCGAGACAGATGCCCCGTATCTCACCCCTGTACCCTACAGAGGAAAGCGCAACGAGAGTTCCTACATCCCATTCATCGCCGAAAGGATAGCCGTCATCAAAGGTATTTCCGTCGAAGAAGTTGCAGAGGTAACGACCCGGAATGCCAGGGAACTGTTCGGTCTCTAAGGTGGCCAGACACACAATCCGACGAGAAATTTACATCGTTTTCCATTGCTGAATGAAAATTATTTAGTAAATTGCAACGGATTTTTTGGGGGCTTATTGTGCCCCAGCCCGCACGAAAGATTATAACTATTTAATACTTTATTAATTAAAACACTCAAAAACGTTATGAAAAAGTTTTTCATGTTTTTGGCAGTAGCAGGTCTCCTTACCTTTACTGCAAACATCGCATCCGCTCAGGACGAGGCTGCCGCTGAAGGCGCTGCCGCTACCGAGCAAGTTCAGGAAGAGGCTCCTCAGGCCATGACCGCTGAGGATCTCCTCAAGGGTACTGGCGAGGAGGTTCCTTTCCACCAGCAGATCAAGTCATACTTCATCCAGGGTGGTCCTGCCTTCATGTCAGCTATCATCCTCTGCTTGATCCTCGGTATCGCTCTCGCAATCGAAAGAATCCTTTATCTCTCATTCGCAAAGACCAACAACAAGAAGCTCATCAAGAAGATTGAGGACGCTCTTGCTGAGGGTGGCGTCGCAAAGGCACTCGATGTTTGCCGTGACACCAAGGGTCCTGTCGCAAGCATCTTCTACGATGGTCTCCTCCACTATGACGAGGGTCTCGATGTAGTCGAGAAGAGAATCGCTTCTGCCGGTGGCGTTCAGATGAGCCTCATGGAGAACAACCTCTCATGGATCTCCCTCTTCATCGCCCTTGCACCTTCTCTCGGATTCTTGGGAACAGTGCTCGGTATGGTCAAGGCATTCGATGCTATCGAGGCTGCAGGTGACATCTCTCCTAACATCGTCGCTGGTGGTATGAAGGTCGCCCTCATCACCACTGTCGGTGGTCTTATCGTCGCAATGATTCCCCAGGTGTTCTACAACTATATCCTCTCAAGGATCGACGCTCTCTCTATCGACATGGAGAATGCATCAATCGACCTCGTCGACGCTCTTGCAAAGAACGAGAAGAAGTAATTTGTACAGCACATTTTAGAATCAGCAAATAATGAACAAGTTAGCAAAAATAACCGGATGGGTTTTGGGACTGGTAGGCCTTGTACTGGGCTTCTGGTGCCTCGCCTCTGGCGATGCTACCAACGCAGTTCCGGTTGACGCGCTTCTCAGGTTCACCTACATCCTGCTCATCGCAGCTGTAGTCATCCTCCTGGGTCTCGCAGTCGCCAAATCCGCCGCCAACGACCCTAAGGGCCTTGTCAAGGGATTGATTTTCCTTGCCATCGCCGCAGTGCTGGTCGTTGTCGTCTACAGCGTTTCAGCTGGTACCCCAGCACTCAACGTCAAGAGCCAGCCTTCTGCACAGTGGCTTAAGCTCACCGACACAGTGATGCTGCTTACCGCTATCCTTGGTATCGGTGCCGTCTGCGCCATCATCTTCGGAGTAATCAGGAACGCCATCAACTCTAAATAATCCAGAACAATGGCTAAAAGAAAAACACCGGGTCTTAGCACTCAATCAACTTCCGATATCGCCTTCCTCCTCCTCTGCTACTTCCTCATGACTTCCACCATGGATCAGCAGTCAGGTCTCCAGCGCCGTCTGCCTCCTATGCCGGACCAGAACCAGAAGACCGAGGACACGAAGGTCAACAAGCGTAACATCATCATAGTAAAGATCAACTCTGGTGATAGGTTGTTTGCCGGTGACCAGTCGATGGACATTAGCCAGCTCAAGGATAAGATCAAGGAATTCATCACAAACCCTACAAACGACCCTAACCTTCCTGAAAGGGAGAACAAGGCCATCGAAGGTTTCGGTGAATACCCTGTAAGTAAAGGAGTCATCTCTCTTCAGAATGACCGTGGTACCAGCTACAAGGCCTACATCCAGGTTCAGAACGAACTCGTGAGGGCCATCAACGAAGTCCGTGACGACTTCTCAAAGCAGCACTACGGAAGAGTCTTCAGCGCCCTCACAGAGGATCAGCAGAAGATCGTCAAGGAAGCAATTCCTCAGAACATCTCTGAAGCAGAGCCTAAGGATGTAACTAAAAAGTAATTCAGGAGGAAAAGATTATGCCTGTATTTAAGAGAAGCGGAAAGAAAGAGATGCCAGAGATAGGATCAAGTTCCGATATCGTGTTCATGTTCCTGTTCTTCTTCATGGTATGCTCCCAGCTTCGTTCTACCGAAGTAAAGGTCAAGGTCAAGCTTCCTGAAGCAACAGAAGTCGCAAAGTTGGAGAGAAAGGATCTTGCATCCTACATCTACATCGGATCACCTACGTCCCAGTATCAGGCACAGTATGGTACCGAGTCCAGAATCCAGCTCAACGACTCCTTCAAGACTACCACGGACATCCGTGACTTCATCGCAGCAGAACGCGAATCTTTGAGTGAAGCTGACCGCCAGTTGATGCAAGTGTCACTTAAGGCAGACGAAGATGCAAGAATGGGTATCATCACAGACGTGAAGCAGGAGCTTAGGCGCTGCTCCGCCTTGAAGATTATGTATGCAGCCAGAAAGGCCGGCAACTAGACCATTCAACATGATAATTCTTACAAGAGGGTTACCGCAAGGTGACCCTCTTGTATTTGTATTCCAAGAATCATTGACTTGGCTGAAAAATATGTTATATTTGTAAGATATAAACAATTAAGACAATGAGTTCAATTGCAAGAAGCAAAGTGAAGGACCTTCTCAAGGCTGCCCCGGGGCAGGAAGTCCTCGCTAAAGGTTGGGTCAGGACAAAAAGAGGAAACAAGCAGATCAAGTTCATCGCTCTCAACGATGGATCTTGCGTGAACAGCATACAGGTAGTCGCTGATGTAGAGTGCTTCGACGAGGCATTGCTCGCAAGGATCACCACAGGTGCCAGCATCTGCGTCAAGGGAGAGCTCATAGAGTCAGTGGGCAGCGGCCAGGCCGTTGAGATCCAGGCTCAGGAGATCGAAGTCTACGGCGACTGCGATCCGATGAAGTACCCTATCCAGAAGAAGGGCGCAACCCTTGAATATTTCCGCACGGTAGCTCACCTGCGTCCGAGGACCAACACCTTCGGAGCGATCCTCAGAATCCGTCACGCGATGGCATTCGCCATCCACAAGTTCTTCAACGACAAGGGCTTCGTCTACCTCAACACTCCGCTGATCACAGAATCCGACTGCGAGGGTGCAGGACAGATGTTCCAGGTCACCACACTTGACCTCAACCAGCCTCTTCCTAGGGACAAGAAGGGCGGTATCGACTATTCAGGTGACTTCTTCGGCAAGCAGACAAGCCTCACCGTCAGCGGCCAGCTCGAAGGCGAGCTTGGTGCAACCGCTCTCGGAGAGATCTACACCTTCGGACCTACCTTCCGTGCAGAGAACTCCAACACCCCAAGGCACCTCGCAGAATTCTGGATGATCGAGCCAGAGATGGCTTTCTACGACATCATCGACAACATGAACCTCGCAGAGGAATTCACCAAGTACCTCGTCAAGTACGCTCTCGACAACTGCATGGACGATGTCAAGTTCCTCAACGACAAGTACGATGAAGGCCTCGTCGAGCGCCTCCAGAGCGTCATCGGGACAGAATTCGTCAGACTCGAGTACACAGACGGAATCAAGATCCTCGAGGATGCAGTCAAGGCAGGTGTCAAGTTTGAATATCCAGTCTACTGGGGAGTCGATCTCCAGAGCGAGCATGAGAGATATCTCGTCGAGAAGCACTTCCAGAAGCCAGTCATCCTCACAGGCTATCCTAAGGAGATCAAGGCATTCTACATGAAGCAGGACGAGAACGGCAAGACAGTCCGCGCAATGGATGTCCTCTTCCCTAAGATCGGTGAGATCATCGGAGGTTCAGAGAGAGAGTGGTCCCTCGAGAAGCTCGAGACCAGGATCGACGAGCTCGGAATGAGCAGGAAGAACCTCGAGTGGTACATCGACACCAGAAGGTTCGGCTCAGTGCCTCACAGCGGATTCGGACTCGGATTCGAGAGACTCCTTCTCTTCGTCACCGGCATGTCCAACATCCGTGACGTGATCCCATTCCCTAGGACACCTAAGAACGCTGAATTCTAGAAAATCGGAAAAGATGCTGGTGATAGGAATAGCCGGAGGTTCCGGCTCAGGAAAGACAACAGTCGTCAAGGCTCTTGAAAGCAAGCTGGCAGAGAGAGTTGTAGTAATCCCTCAGGACTCATACTACAAGGACTCCAGCCACGTACCGGTCGAGGACAGGAAGGACATCAACTTCGACCACCCGGACGCCATAGACTTCGACCTGCTCTGCGAGCAGCTCAAGGAGCTCAAGGAAGGCAGGACAATCGAGCAGCCAGTCTATTCCTACATCACCTGCACACGATCCACCACAGAGACCGTGAAGGTGGAACCTGCCGACGTGATCATCGTGGAAGGCATCCTCATCTTCTGCTGCAAGAAGCTGAGGGACCAGATGGACATCAAGCTCTTCGTAGATGCAGATGATGACGACAGGCTCATGAGAGTCATGGCAAGGGACATCATCGAAAGGGGAAAGACGGTTGAGACGGTGATCGAGCGCTACACCAAGACGGTCAAGCCGATGTACCTCCAGTTCATCGAGCCTGGAAAGCGCTACGCAGACATAATCATTCCCCAGGGTGGACACAACAAGGTCGCGATCGACGTGATCACAGCGACAATCGAGAAATCCCTAATGGACAGCAAGGGCTGATCCGATCGGTAACAGGATGATGAACAAAGAGGACAGAGCAGGACTTTACATCACGGTGATCTTCCACCTCGTGGTGTTCATCGCCTTGCTCGTCAGCCAGCTCGGAGCCGTCATCAAGGGAGAGAACTCCTTCGTGCTCGATTTCAGCAAGCAGGAGGAGATCCAGAAGGAAAAGGAAAAACAGGACTTCAAGGAAGAAGTCAGCCAGAAGCTCGATGAACTGATTGCATCCTCAGCCGGGACCCCGGTCAGGAATGTCGCAGTGGACAGGAGCTCGATCCTCAAGGACGACAGGAACACCAATGCCGAACAGCTCTACAAGGATGCCGAAAAGCTGGCAAATGAGCTCAAGAACGGCTTCAAGGTGGATGAGCCGGACGAGGACTATGCTCCCGTCAACAAGCCGGAGCCAAAGGCAGAAAGCGCTTCCAAGAAAACCTACAGTGGACCATCCGTAGTCTCCTACGACCTGGATGGAAGGAAGGCCAGCAGGCTCTCGATCCCAGCCTACAGGTGCATGGGTTCAGGGCATGTGACTGTCATCATCACCGTAGACCCTTCCGGCAACGTGGTCAATGCGAAGATACAGGAGGGAGTTTCATCCGATGACAGGTGCCTCAGGGACTTTGCCATCAGGGCTGCACGGCTCTCGAAGTTCTCTGCTTCCCCAAGCGCACCAGCCAGGCAGATAGGCAACATAGTCTACATGTTCATGGCCCAGTAGCAAAGGAAAGTCCGTCAAAGAGTTGAAACGAATGAGCAGGAAGACCTTCACCATACTCGCAATCTCGGCGGTGCTTCTCATTGCCGGCATCACGTATGCCGTGACAAAGCTGTACTCCCCTGCTCCGGAGCATGAAACCTCCGTTGAAGCCAACGGGCACTTCATCGAGAATCACCCTCTGATCAAGGCCGTGCCATCAGACGCAGCCATGGTATTCTGCTTCAAGGACTTCAGGAGGACATGCGAATTCCTCGGCGACACGACATCCGCATTCAGAAGGATAGCGGCCGACAAGTTCAACTTCCTCGCCGACGGCTCGTTCGCAAGCCTCAGGAAGTCAGCGGCAGTGATGTCGGTACACTACAGCAAGGACCTCCCGCCGCTCATGATCATCGGATGTCCTGCAAACGCAATCAAGCCAGCCGTCGACTCCATCACCCCTGCAGACACATCTGCAGACCTGAGAAGACTATTCTCGATGGCCGAGGCTGGGGGACTCTCTGCAAAGGTCGACGAAGGATTGATTCTGATCTCCACTTCCGAAACCCTCATCAGCTCCTCGGCAAGGCATCTGAGGGAAGGACACTCGATCCTGGAATCAAACGGATTCACGGAAGTGGCAACCCTGATGAGAGGCGACGACGCACTGCTGTTCAACAACGCCTACGCAAGCAATATTCTCGATGCCTTCATCGGAAGGAAGCACAGGAATGCAGCAGGCTTCCTCAAGGAAGCATCACTCTGGACAGGCTTCAGCATCGGGAAGCATTCATCCAGTGAGGTGACAATGCACGGAGAAATCCTCTACGGGGAGGATCCTGCATGCTACATGAACATCCTCGAGGCGGGAGCTTCATCTTCCTCTGTCGCAGAGGCTCTCCCTGCCCACACGACCTTTGCAGCCTCGATGCCGGTACAGAACATCGGAAAATACATCAAGGCCTTCAGAAGCTACCAGGACGCCAAGATCAGGCTTGACAGATACGAATCGGAACTCGCCGACCAGAAAAGGATCAACGGCGACAATGCCGAGGACTGGGCCAGGCACCTGGACATCAAGGAGGTAGCGATCGCTGACATCAACCTGTCGGACAAGCTCCACCAGTTCGTCCTCATCAAGCCTGGAAACAAGAAGGCTGCAGCCTCAACCTCCAACAGGGCTGGCTACCCAAGGACGCTCTTCGGGGAGCTCTTCACCGGAGAAAGCGAGGACACCACAGCCATCATCAACGGATGGCTGGCCATGGGCAACGCATCTGCCATCCGTGAATATTCAGAAAAGATGGCCCTCGAGGGTTCTCTGAAGGATTGTCTGTCAGACAACGGTCTGGGCAGCAGGCTGCCGCAGAAGAACAGCGGCTTCTGGTTCTACCACTCCCTCGGCGAGGACCCATCACTTCTGGAATCGAACTTCGCCCCTGTGATGAGGGATGGCTTCAGGGATGTGCTGCGTGGAGTCTCATTCGCACCGATGACGCTCAATGCTGTCAGGACTGAAAGAGGGATCAGCCTGGAATTCAGTCTGGACAGGACAAGCATCTCAAAGAGCAAGGCTCCTGAGGAGATGACGGAGGACAGGGACACTACCGTGGCCGTTCCGGAGGGACCGTTCAAGGTCCACAACAGCGGAACAGGACAGGTCAACACATTCTACCAGAACAGCCATCTTTCGCTCTGCCTCCAGGATGAGAACGGCAAGGACATCTGGGGCGTTCCGTTCAAGCAGAAGATCTGCGGCTATGTCCAGGAGGTCGACTACTTCAACAACGGAAAGATCCAGTACCTCTTCTGTGCCGGCAGCCAGCTCTACCTCATCGACAGGCTGGGCAGGTTCGTCGGAGGCTTCCCTGTGGAACTCGGCAAGAGTGTCACAGTCGGGCCTGAAGTCTATGACTTCACCGGGGCGAAGGGCTACACCGCCATGGTCCTCATGAAGGGAAACACGGTAAGCTACATGGATCTCCACGGAAAGACAGTCGATGGCTGGAAAGGCCTGGAGACACGTGAGACAGTCAAATCGCTTCCGGAACTGCTTGAGGCAGACGGAACAAGATACTGGGTAACAAGAACTTCCAGACAGACTCTGGTCTTCCCGTTCCTCGGAGGCGAACCTCTGGTCAAGGGAGAAGGCAAGAAGATGATACGCCCTGACAGCCCGGTCACACCGGATGGGAAGGGTGGAGTCACAGCCAAGTGCTATGACGGAAAAGAAAGGTCATTCAATCTGACGAAACAAGAAAAAACCAAATAAGACGGCGCTATGAGCGAATACAAATTTCAGTCACTCAACAAGATGCTCGAAGAGAGCTTCAGAAGGAACTGGGAAAGGCCAGCTCTTTCCAACTACCAGGGCATCACTCTTTCCTACAAGGACGTAGCCAGAAGGATCGAAAAGCTCCACATCGCTTTCGAGAGGTGTCTCCTCCGCAAGGGAGACAAGATCGCCATATGCGCCAGGAACCAGGTGAACTGGGGTGTGAGCTTCCTTGCATCGATCACCTACGGAGCAGTTCCGGTTCCGATTCTCCATGAGTTCAAGTCAGGCAACATCCACTACCTTGTCAACCATTCAGAGGCGAAGGTACTCTTTGTCGACGATGTAATCTGGGAAGGCCTCAACATCGACGAGATGCCTGATCTGTACGCAGTCGTGCAGATCAACACCTTCAAGCTCCTCTTCGCACGTGACGAAAGGATCACAGAGGCAAGGGAGCACATGAATGAATATTTCGGAAAGCGCCATCCTAACTCTTTCGAGCCTGAGGATCTGTGCTACTACGAGGATTCCGAGAATGAGCTTGCCCTCATCAACTACACCTCGGGAACATCAGGCTTCTCCAAGGGTGTGATGATCCCTTACAGGGCACTCCACTCAAACGTCCTGTTCGCGATGCACGTGCTTCCTGAGCTGAACAACAAGTCCAGCGTCGTCTCGATGCTTCCTTCCGCCCACATGTACGGAATGATGTTCGAGTTCCTCTTCGAGATGTGCATCGGTATGCATGTCCACTTCCTGACAAGGACACCTAGCCCGAAGATCATCATGCAGGCGTTCGAGGAGATCAAGCCGAACATCATCATCGCAGTCCCTCTCATCATCGAGAAGGTCTACAAGTCAAAGCTTCAGAAGATGGTGGAGAAGGGCAGCATGAAGACCCTCCTCAAGCTTCCGTTCATCGACAAGGTCATCCAGAAAAAGATCTGCGCGGAGCTCGTGAAGGCTTTCGGCGGGCAGTTCGTGGAAGTCATCATGGGTGGAGCTGCATTCAACAAGGACATCGAGAAGTTCTTCTGGAACATCAACTTCCCTTACACCGTTGGCTACGGAATGACGGAGTGCGCTCCGATCATCACCTATGCCCACTTCAATGACAAGAGACTCTACTCCTGTGGAAAGGCAGCCCTGAACATGCAGATCAGAGTCGACTCTGCTGACCCTCAGAACATCGAGGGCGAGATCCAGGCCTTCGGACCGAACACCACACTGGGCTACTACAAGAACCCACAGGCTACGGCTGACCTGTTCACCGATGACGGATGGCTCAGGACAGGAGACATGGGTGTCATCGACGCAGAAGGCTACCTCTACATCCGCGGAAGGTCCAAGTGCATGATCCTCGGCCCAAGCGGCCAGAACATCTACCCGGAAGAGATCGAGGCAGTGATCAACGCAGAAGCCTATGTCGTCGAGTCGCTCGTCATCGAGGACAACAACGGTCTCACCGCCCTCATCTATCCAGACTACCATCAGGGCGAACTTGACGGACTTGACAGCGCACAGCTTGAGAAGGCAATCAAGGACAACCTCCCGGCAATCAACAAGGAGATTCCTAACTACGCGCAGATCAGGAAGATCGAGTTCATGCCGGAAGACTTCGAGCGTACACCTAAGAGAAGCATCAAGCGCTACCTCTATCAGAGAAACAAGTAATGGACAGATTCGACGCAAAATACCTCCAGATGGCCGAAGTGTGGGCCGGAAATTCCTACTGCAAGAGACGTCAGGTGGGAGCGATCCTTGTCAAGGACCGCATGATCATCTCAGATGGCTACAACGGAACTCCGTCCGGCTTCGAGAACGTCTGCGAGGACGAATCCGGTGCCACGAAGCCTTACGTGCTCCACGCTGAGGCCAACGCCATCACGAAAGTCGCGAAATCAGGCAACAACAGCCTCGGCGCGACCCTCTTCGTCACGGCATCACCATGTCTGGAATGCGCCAAGCTGATCATACAGGCAGGAATAACAAGAGTTGTCTACAAGGATGAGTACCGTCTTACCGATGGAGTGGATCTCCTGAGAAGAGCCGGTGTAGAAGTTGAAAAGATAGATTAGGATGAAGAAATTCGCACCCGTACTGGTCGCTGTGCTGGGAATCCTCATAGGAGTCCTCAGCACCGTCACCTTCAACACATACATGGAGAAGAAGAATGGGCTGAAAGTTCAGTACCAGGACTGGCGCAAGCTCAACCTGATCCTGGAACAGGTCTCCAGGAACTATGTCGACACCATCGACACCAAGGCTGTCAGCGAGGCTGCGATCGAGGCCGCGCTGGCCAAGCTTGACCCACATTCAGTCTACATGCCGCCTGTCGAGCTGAAGGATGCGGAGACCGAGCTTGCCGGCAATTTCGACGGCATCGGCATCCAGTTCAACGTTCCCAACGACACCGCAATCGTGCTCGAGGTGATTCCGGGAGGACCATCCGAGAAAGTAGGCCTCCAGAAAGGCGACAGGATCCTCAAGGTTGACGACAAGGACATCGCCGGAGTCAAGTTCCCGCAGGACAGCATGGTCCGCAGGATGAAAGGTCCGGCAGGGACAAAGGTCATCATCACCGTGGGCCGTGGCAGCGAGCGCATCCCATTCGAGATCACCCGCGGCAAGATTCCGGTACACTGCGTGGACGCATCTTTCATGGTCAACGACACCACAGGCTACATCAGGCTCACGAAGTTCTCCAGAAACACCTTCAAGGAGTGCCAGGAGGCCGGCGTGATGCTTCTCAGCCAGGGCATGAAACATCTTGTGTTCGACCTCAGGGACAACACCGGAGGCTATTTCGACGAGGCTCTGCTCCTGAGCAACATGTTCCTCAGGAAGGGAGATGAGATTGTCTACATGCAGGGACTCCACAGAGAGAAGAAAGGCTACAAGGCAGACGGAAGCGGCATCCTCCAGAACGTCAGGCTCACCGTCGTGATCAATGAATCATCCGCTTCGTCCAGCGAGATCTTCGCCGGAGCGATCCAGGACAACGACAGGGGAACCATCGTCGGCAGAAGGTCATTCGGCAAGGGACTTGTCCAGGAGCCGATCTACTTCAATGACGGTTCGGGAGTCAGACTCACTGTCGCAAGGTTCTACACACCTTCAGGAAGGTGCATCCAGAAGCCTATCTCCGACGACTACAGGCTGGACATCTACAAGAGATACTCCGATGGAGAGATGTACGACGCCGACAGCATCAAGGTGGACTCGACCCAGACTTTCAAGACCGTGAAGGGCAGGACGGTCTACGGAGGAGGTGGAATCATCCCTGATGTCTTCGTGCCTGTGGACACGACCAAGGTCACACCTTTCTACATGGCAATCAACAAGAAAGTCACGCAGATGAGGTACGCATCCTACATGTTCGACAGGAATAGGGACAGGATCTCGTCGATCGAGAACTACGACCAGCTCGACAGGTTCCTCGACAGCCTCAACCTGCCTGCAAGCTTCAGGGACTACGCTTCAAGAGTCGACGGGATAACCGCGACCCAGAAGGAATGGGATGACACCAAGGAGTACCTGCTTCCTCAGATCAGAGGATTGATAGCCCGTTACTCCAAGCTTGGGGAGAACGCCTACTACAAGATGTACCTCGACGTGGACACCACGCTGAGGACCGCTATTGGACTGGACTGACGTAATCAGCCACATCCTTCCCACTGACCGGATTCCCACCAAGGATCATCAGACGCTCCACCACATTGCGGAGCTCTCTGATGTTGCCGGTCCATGACATTTCCTGGAGACGTGCGATCGCATCAGCCGAGAAAGCCTTGGGTGGCATTCCGCCTTCCGTGCTGATCTGCTTGACGAAATGATCCACGAGAAGAGGGATATCGTCCTTTCGCTCGTCCAGGGACGGGACCTGGATGACGATGACACTCAGACGGTGGTAAAGGTCCTCCCTGAAATTACCCTTCTCGATCTCAGCCTTGAGATTCTTGTTGGTGGCAGCAACGACCCTGACATCGACGGTGATGTCCTTGTCGCTGCCGACTCTTGAGAGCTTCTTTTCCTGAAGGATCCTCAGGACCTTTGCCTGCGCGGCAAGGCTCATGTCACCGATCTCGTCAAGGAAGAGGGTTCCATGGTCAGCCTGCTCGAACTTTCCCTTATGCTGCTTGATTGCCGAGGTAAAGGCACCTTTCTCGTGACCGAAAAGCTCACTCTCGATCAGTTCCGAAGGGATCGCCGCACAGTTTACCTCGATGTAAGGCATGGCACTTCTGGTGCTCTGCTCATGAAGGCTCCTGGCAACCAGTTCCTTTCCCGAACCGTTAGGGCCGGTGATCAGCACCCTGGCATCGGTAGGGGCCACCTTCGAGATGATGTCCTTGATGTGACGGATCGGCTCGGACTCTCCCACCATCTTCTGGCCGTAGACCTTCTTCTTGAGGGTCCGGTTCTCGGCAACGATGGTCGTCCTCTCCGAGGCATTCTTTATCGTGATGAGTATCCTGTTGAGGTCCAATGGCTTCTGGATGAAGTCAAAGGCTCCCTTCTTGATGCACTCGACGGCAGTCTCGATGTCACCATGTCCGGAGATCATGACGATGGCAGAATCCACGCCATCGGACACAAGCTTGTCAAGTACTTCGGTACCATCCATCCCCGGCATCTTGATGTCGCAGAAGATGACGTTGTATTTCTCCTTGTCGACCATCTCGATGGCCTTGGCGCCGTCCTCGGCAACCTCGACCTCATAGCCTTCATCACTTAAAATCTCTTTGAGGGAATTCCTTATGGCCCTCTCGTCGTCTACAATCAGAATCTTCATGGCAATTGTCTTTCGGGGTCCTGAACCCCAGAGATGAGAATAGTACAAATATCGGACAAAATTCATTAAAAATTGATATTTTTGCTACATGAACATTCCTGACATAATCATAGCCATCGACGGTTATTCCTCAACCGGCAAGAGCACGGTTGCCAAGCTTATCGCAAAAGAGTATTCCTTCCTCTACCTGGATTCGGGCGCAATGTACAGAGGTGTCACCCTGCATGCGCTGGAGAACGGCATGATCAAGGACGGCATCATCGACGAGGCCGCCCTCAAGGCATCACTTGGCAGCCTCGACCTCGATTTCAAAGTCACCGAAGACGGCAATGCAACCTTCATCGGCGACCGCTGCATCGAGAAGGAGATCAGGACGCTGGAAGTCTCCAGCCACGTCAGCCCGATCTCCGCGATTCCATTTGTCAGGGAATATGTGGATGCGAAGCTTCATGCCTTCGGCCAGCGCAAGCGCGTGGTCATGGACGGAAGGGACATCGGCACGACAGTGTTCCCCGAAGCCGAGGTCAAGATCTTCATGACGGCCAGCACAGAGGTCAGGGCAAGGAGACGCTACGACGAGATGGTGTCCAAGGGTCAGACTCCGACGATGGAAGAAGTCACGAAGAACCTTCTGGAGCGAGACTACATCGACTCCCACAGGGAGGTCTCCCCTCTCTCGAGAGCCGAGGACGCATTCATCATGGACAACTCAGACATGACTCTCCACGAGGAGATGGTCTGGTTCCAGGGACTCATCATGGGAAGGTTCGGCATTCTTGAATAGCCACGCGATGAGCCTTTCCGTCGAGATAGAGAAGCATTCCGGATTCTGCGGAGGAGTGATCAGGGCCATCGGCACCGCCGAGAAGTTCCTGGACAGCCGCGGACAGACACTCTACTCGCTAGGCTCAATCGTCCACAACGAAGCCGAGCTCAAGAGACTGGGAAGGAAAGGTCTCGTCACGATCGAGAAGGTAGACCTCATCGGCATGGCGGAAAGCGGGCAGCGCATAGGCACCCTGCTGATCAGAGCGCACGGAGAGCCCCCTCAGACATATTCGCTGGCAGATAGGATTGGAGGCGATGGCATCGACTGTACCTGTCCTGTGGTGCTACACCTGCAGAAAAGCATCAGGGAATCCTACGAGAGGCTGAGACCATTCAGCGGGCAGCGCATCATCTTCGGCAAGATCGGCCCCGCGGAGGTGCTTGGCCTGCTGGGGCAGGTGGACGGTGACGCCCTTGTCATCGAGAACATGAATATGCTCGAGGACAGCCTCCTGCAAGGAAGGTGCGATGTCGGCAAGCCAGTGGAGATCTTCTCGCAGACCACGAAGTGCGCGGTGGTGTTCGCTGCGATCTGCGAGGCCCTGCGGGAGCGGATGGAGGCTAGCCTGGAAGTCGTCGACACGATGTGCTCCGAGG
>JAGHSC010000042.1 GCA_018066065.1 Candidatus Cryptobacteroides faecihippi | reverse complement strand
CCTCATGCGGGAGAATGTCAACAAGTCAGACATCGGCTTCGAGGCTTCCTTCTTCAAGGCAAGGCTCACCGTCCAGTTCGACTACTATCGTGAAATGACCGTCGACCAGGTCGAGTCCATCTCGCTTCCTTCCTCTTCTGGTTTCACCACCTACAAGGGTAACGTCGGTGCTGTGCTCAACCAGGGACAGGATCTCAAGATCACTGCCCGTGCCAACAGCGACAAGGATTGGGATGTCTATCTCTTCGGCAACTTCAACCACAACACGAACACCATCCAGAAGCTCGGCGAGGCTCTCCAGGCCTACAACAAGAGCATCGATGAGTTCTACTCAAGCTACTCATCAAACTCTTCGGACAGCAAGTACAGCCAGTCCTTCACCAAGTACGAGGCCGGCAACTCGCTTTCTGCAATCTACGGAATGAAGTCCCTCGGAATCGATCCTGCCACGGGTAACGAGCTCTTCGTCAAGAGGGATGGCACGGTGACGTACACCTGGTCATCCGACGAGCAGCAGAGCCTCGGCGATTCCGATCCTCTTGTCTCCGGTACATGCGGATTCAACGTCAGGTGGAAGCACTGGACTCTCTACTCCACCTTTGCATTCCACTGCGGCGGCCAGAAGTACAACTACACTCTTGCCGGAATCGAGAATGTCATCCTCGAGAAGTACAACGGAGACGTCAGGATCCTGACCGACCGCTGGAAGGAGGTCGGTGACAACGCTTCCCTCTAGAGCATCAAGGACCGCACCTACATCACCCGTCCTACCTCTCGTTTCGTCCAGGATGACAATGAGTTCACATTCAACTCAATCTCACTCGGCTACGATTTCGACAAGGCTCTTCTCCGCAGGGCGAAGATCTCGGGTCTCAAGCTTCAGTTCAACACTGAGGACCTTCTCTATCTTTCATCTATCAGGCGAGAGAGAGGTACTTCATACCCTTATGCCCGTACCTACAACCTCAGCGTCAATCTTACATTCTAAGGAGGAAAGATCATGAAAAGAATTACAAGATACGCTTCAATACTGATTCTCGGCGCAGCTTCCGTCCTCGCATCATGCAACAAGTGGCTCGATGTCACTTCCGGACAGGAAATCTTCGCTGAAGATGCTTTCGCTACCACTGCAGGCTACAGGACCGCCCTTGTCGGCATCTACGAGAAGGCGGCCAGCACCAGCCTCTGGGGCCAGGAACTCACCTGGGGTCTCAAGAGCTCCCTTTCATGGAACTACCAGGCGGGCTCCGCAGTACCTAAGTACCGCGGACCGCTCCAGCACGATGTCTTCTCAGATGGCCAGACAATGTCCACCCTGAACAGCATCTGGTCCACCGCCTACAATGCAATCGCCAACTGCAACAACCTTCTCCAGGAGATCGAAGGGGCAGATCCGGGCGAGTTTGAATATTCATGGGAGAAGGACATGATCAAGGCGGAGGCGACTGGAATGAGGGCTCTCTTCCACTTCGAGCTCTACTCACTCTTCGTTGCTGCCCCTGTCACAGGCTTCAACGGCACCGCCCTTCCTTATGTGAAGGAATATCCAACCCTCGCGCCTGTCTACGCCTCTTCGGCTGACTTCCTCAAGAACGTCATCGACGACCTCACCTATGCGATGAAGACTCTCGAACCGATCGATGTGGACGAGCTGATGTCAACCAGCCACTTCATCTCGGGAGGAAAGGAACTCAACAACATGGACTACTACTTCTTCCAGGGTGTCGGTGCTCCGAACATGACCGGCGAGAAGAGGGAGAATGCCTTTGGAAACGGCTTCTTCGCAAGGCGCTGCTGCCGTTTCAACTACTGGGCTTCGATCGCTCTCCTCTCCAGGGTCTATTCCTACATGAGAGACTTCGACAACGCCGAGAAGTATGCAGACATGATCCTCGACGAGACTTACTGCACTGTCTTCTCGTTCACTCTCAACAGCAAGAACACCAAGCCTAGCACCAACTACGGCTACAACCAGATCGACTACAAGCGCCGTCCGGAACCTATCCTTTCGTTCTGGAACGACAAGGTCTGCGACAAGTATTCAACCGCTGTCGGTACCACCTACAACAGGATCGTTGCCCCTGAGAGCCTCTTCGACGACCAGACAAACGACTACCGCTTCACGACTCTCTACAATCCTGACACATTCATGTACAGGGTCTGGGATGACCAGGACTACACGATGAAGTCGACTTCCTCAGACAACATCAAGTACAGCATCCCGCTCCTTCCTGTCATCGAGCTTCCGGAGATGTACTTCATCAAGGCTGAGGCGATTGCCCGCAAGGGAGACATCGCCGGTGCAATGGCTCTCATCAAGAAGGTTCGCGACGCCCGCGGATGTACCGCACTCCTCTCTGCCGACGACCTGGATTCATTCATGAACATCCTTGTGGATGAGGTCCAGAGGGACTGCATCCAGAGAGGTACCACCTACACATTCCTCAAGAAACTCAACTGGCCGACCATGTACGATGGTACACCTGCCCGCAAGAAGCTTCCTGAAGGATGGTACGTGCTTCCTATCCCTACAAGTGAGACATCATTCTAAACGCAGACAGAGATGAAAAGAAAGACATTTATCGCAATCTTCGCCGCAGCGGCGGCAATCTGTGCCTGCGAGCAGATCGACATCCAGAAGTATGATGACCTTACTTCCGACCGCTACCTTTATTTCAATGCGGACACTTCCTATGTCTCATTCATGACCTATGGCGGCGCCGATGTCGTTGAGTACCCTGTGATCCTCCAGGCTTCAGGCTTCAGCGAGGCTGCACAGAAGTACGGCATCAAGGTCTCAAAGAGCGGTACCACCGCCTCTGATTCCGACTTCGAGCTTCCTTCAAGCTTCGAGTTCGCACCAAAGGCCGTGAAGGACACCTTCTTCCTCAAGCTGAAGTACTCCGAGAAGTTCGACACGGACACTCTGACCATCGCTCTCGACATCGTCGAGAATGAAGTCTTCAAGCTTGGCCCTTCAAACAGGGTACACCGTGTGCTTCATGTGCACAATGCCATCGTCAAGCCTGACTGGTGGACTTCATCCGTGACTTCCTACTATCTCGGAACCTACAGCGACCTCAAGTACAAGACCCTTCTCAAGGTGATCGGTCATGACCTCGATGGCTGCACGAATGCCGAGATCAGGTACTATGCACTGATCTTCAAGCAGTGGCTTGCAGACCAGGCTGCTGCAGGAAACACCGTCAAGGAGGCTAACGGTACAGCCATGACAGTTGCAGTCGGACAGTAATTATGGAGGAACGAACAATGAAAAAGACATTTGCTTGCATCATTGCACTTGCAGCCTCTGCGCTTGCTTTCACCGGCTGCTACAAGGATGACTCTACCAGCTATCAGTTCGATGTTCCGGGAGTGAAGATTCTCGCCGATGACACCAAGGCCTTCGCCGTGGGTGAGGAGAGTGTCTTCGAGCCTGTCATCGAGTGGGACGGAACCAGCGAGAATGACTACACCTACGTGTGGACTCTCGAGGGCTTCGAGACCATCAGCACCGAAAGAGTCCTCAGGTACAAGTTCCAGAACACGGGTGACGCCTATCTTACCTTCCAGATGAAGGACAAGAAGACAGGAGTCGTCTTCGGTCAGGACTTCAAGTGTACCGTCTCTACTCTCTTCTCTCTCGGCTGGCTCGTCCTTTCCGAGGGTGATGACCACAGCTCAAAGCTGAGCTTCATCCACATGACCAGCTTCGATCTCTATCCGGATGTCTTCGCCGAGGCCAACCCGGGTGTCTCTCTCGGAACCAATCCGCAGAGGCTTTCCGTACACAACATCGCGAAGTCCGACCAGGTGCTCGTCCAGTCCAACAATGGAAAGGACCTTATCGAGGTCAAAGGATGGAACTTCAAGAAGGCCAGCGAGCTCAAGTACGAGTTCATCGGCGAGAAGTATCCTGACGAGGGTGGTGAGTTCGGCGCTGCATTCGTGGCCTACAACAACAGGAGCGCGGAGCTTCTCATCTCCAACAACGGTCTGATCTACGACCGCATCTGGCCGACTTCTCCGACTCCGACCTCTTCTTCGGCAACATTCCAGAATCTCTTCTTCTCTCCTCAGGCCTATCCGATGGCTGTCGGAGACTACAGGATCACCTACTGCACCTATCCTGGAGACAACACCTACTATCTCCCGCTTTATGATTCCCTGAAGAGAAGATGGCTGGCTTACTTCCACGCCACGACCACGACCTACTCCATCCCGGAGTTCGTCTGCACCGCCAAGTTCCCTGATGGCTACAACTGGTGCACCGGCATGGCTGCGGACGTGAACCTCAAGTATGCTGAGACGTACAACATCTCAAGCTACAAGAGCAACCTGCTCCAGGTTCTTGAGAGAGGTGGCGTCTACACCGTCGAGACCGGCCTGCTGACCTACGCTACCGCAACGCACAAGATCACCGTCACCACTCCTGCACAGAAGACCATCCCTGCTTCAGCAGGCATCACCGACAAGACCGTCTTCTGCATGCCTCACGGAACCGGCACCAACTTCGCCAACAACCCTCACGTGTTCTTCAGCGTGGGCAAGAAGGTCTACTTCTTCTATCCTACCGATGGAAAGGTCTACCTTTACCGTGACTTCAGCAAGGATGAGAATGCGCCTTCAGGCGACGTCGTCGGCATCGACCAGAACGGCAATGCCTCACAGCTTGCAATCTCGTTCGAGGATGGCCATGTCTTCATCTGCAACATCAGCACGACGATCGTCAACGGCATCCGCCAGAGCAACATCGATCCAGAGAAGGTCGACAACGGCATCCTCGCCGCTCATGTCAGCGGTGTCCCTGGCAAGATCGTGGACGTGAACTTCAAGTACGGCAAGGTCGCCAACTACACTGGCTACAAGATTGCCTACTAGGCTTCCGGAAACGGATATCATGAGAAAAGGGGTGGCCTCGGCCATCCCTTTTCCTTTTTTTTCTAGAGTTTGAAATGCTCGGTGCGTCCGCTCAACTCCCAGCTTATGTCTGCCGTCCTTTTGGTCAGGTTGTAGATGACGGACCAGCGGGTGTGCCCCTGGGCTGCCTGCCCGAGAAGTTTCCAGGCCTGGCTTTCGTCCAGAACGCCCTTGGAAGCCATCAGGGCTGCCTTCATGGCGTTGTCGCGCGTGTGGCTTTCCTTTGGATTGTCCCAGTCCTGCCAGATGTAGTTGTTCGCCTCGCTGCTGACTTCGAACACCTTCATCTCGAATGATTCTCCGCTGCGAGGGCCGCGGAACTTTCCCGGGAGCACATATTCGATGACGACAGAGCGGCCGCTGCGGTCGGCGACAAAGAAGTGGTAGCTGCTCTTCTGCCTTGTTCCATGGGCGAAGAAGTTGTGTTCCCTGAAGATCTCGACGGCCTCGTCCACATTCGAGGCGTGGTCGAGCACATGCCTCATGGCCACGCTTGTGGAGATGGCCTTCTTAGACTTGTCGAATTGCTGTGCCCCCATTCCGTCGACCTCGAGCACGCAGATTGCCAGTCCCTTGCCGTTCATGCCGTCCATCAGCGCGTAGGGCGCTCCGACCAGCTTGGAAAGGTCTGTCCTGCCATCCTGCAGCTGCCCTTTTGAATATTCAAGGAAATTGAGGGAGGCGATGGAGAGGGAAGCGTTCCCGCCGCTGACCTTTGCCGGCACGCGGACCAGCATCTCGCTTGGAGCCTTGAAAGGGTAGTCGAAGTTCCTGCAGAAGAGCACGTCTCCCTTGGGCGTCCTGCATGTGAATGCCGAGCATGCGGCGCGCAGTTCTCCCTGCATGGCTGCCATGTCGAGCAGCTCCTCTCCGATGAACCCGAGCAGGGGAGCGGTGCCGGCGCAGCCCCTTTCAAGGAGCTTGTCAAGCCTGTAGTCTGCGCGGTAGGTCATTGTGCTGAAGCAGTCATCGATGACTTCGATCCCGCCTACCGTCCTTTCCTGGCGTGTGTCCTTCAGGAGTCTTGCGGGGTTTGTGCGTTCTGGCCTGGAGGCTTCCGCGCTGAAGGCGATGCTGATCAGAATGGCTGCGGAGATGATGGATACTGGTGCTTTCATCTGTGGTATTTGTGTCTTTATCGGCACAAATATACACAATCGCTCTTTTCCAATGTCTGCAAAAGTGTGTAAATTTGCACCTATGGAATGGTTTCATGAACTGTTTTTCCAACCGTCCTATCTTCAGACGGTTCTCCTGATAGCTGTCATTTCCGCTGTCGGGCTTGCGCTTGGCCAGGTGAAGGTCAAGTCGGTTTCGCTCGGTGTTGCCTTCGTGTTCTTCGCCGGCATCTTCTTCGGAGAGATCTGCGACCGTCTTTCCATCGTCGCCGATGCACGCATGGTGCAGTTTGCGCAGAACTTCGGACTCATCCTGTTTGTCTATTCGCTGGGTGTCCAGGTCGGTCCCGGTTTCTTCACCTCGCTCCGCAAGGGCGGTCTGAAGCTCAACCTGTACGGACTCATGGCAATCGTGCTCACGACAGTCACAGCCATTGCCGCCGGGCTTCTCTGCGGTGTCTCCTATCCTGACAGCATGGGACTTCTCTGCGGAGCCGCAACGAACACTCCGATGCTCGGTGCCGCCCAGCATACACTCCTGGAGGTCCATCCCGGCGCCCTCCAGGAAGCCAACAACATGGCATCTGCCTGTGCTGTGGGGTATCCTCTCGGTGTGGTCGGAGTCCTTGCCAGCATGATCGTACTCAGAGTCTTCATGAAAGGTAAGGACAAGAAGAAGGAGACCCAGACAGACACCTACATCGCAGAGTTCCACGTCAGCAACCCAGCCGTCTTCGGAATCACCATCGCCGATGTGAACAAGCTTACCGACAGGCACATCATCATCTCAAGGCTGTGGAAGGCCGGAAAGATCATCATCCCTTCGGCGGCCACCGTCATCGAGAAGGACGACCATCTGCTCGCTGTCCTGCACAGGGACGATGTGGACAGGTTCAGGATCATCTTCGGCGAGAAGGAATCCACTGACTGGAACAGACCAGACATCGACTGGAACCACATCGACGGCAGCAACCTCGTCTCCAAGCACGTTCTTGTCACGAAGAGGGAACTCAACGGTGTCAAGATCGGATCTCTGCATCTCCGCAACTCATTCGACATCAACATCACGAGGGTTGGAAGGGCCGGCATCGAGCTGGTTGCCCCTCCGGGCCTCAGACTCCAGCTCGGCGACCGTCTAACCGTAGTCGGCACTGAGACGGCGATCGCCAAGGTCGGCGAGATCCTTGGAAATGAGGAGAAGGAACTCAGGAATCCGAACCTTGTCGCAGTCTTCATCGGAATCTTCCTTGGTGTCATCCTTGGCTCGATACCGATTGCCATTCCCGGCATGTCATTCCCGGTCAAGCTTGGAATTGCCGGAGGACCTATCATCGTCGGTATCCTCATGGGTGCCTTCGGCCCTAGGATCCATCTTTCCACCTACACGACACGCAGTGCCAACCTCATGATACGCCAGATCGGCATCGTGATGTACCTGGCTTGCCTTGGATTCGGGGCCGGCCATGGATTTGTGGACACTGTCTTCTCCTTCCATGGATTGATCTGGGTCCTTGTCAGCCTCGCAATCGCGACCTTGCCGGTCCTGGTCTGCGGTTTCCTCCAGTCCCGCTTCGGCAGGATGGACTACGCGCAGACGGCAGGAACCCTCTGCGCTGCCATGGCCAATCCCATGGCCCTCACCTATGTCAACTCGAACTCTGACGAGGATGAGGCTTCGGAGGCCTACGCCACGGTCTATCCACTTTCCATGTTCATCAGGGTCATCTCGGCCCAGATCCTAATGCTTCTCTTCCTATGAGAATCCTTTCCGGAAACATTTTCAGGGAAAACACCCGCTACAAGGCTTTCTTCCTGTCACTGCTGCTTTCTGCAATCGGCTTCGGCCTCTACAAGGGAGTCATCGACAACTATCTTGCAGAATCTGTCCGCATCAATGAGTTCGACAGGGGACTGACCGAGTTCTTCAGGGAGCTTCCCGGCCTCCTGCTGGTTGTCGTCCTGGCCATCTTCTACCGCTTCTCTGCGGAGAAGATGTACAAGATGGGTCTTGTGATCATGGTCCTGGGCATGGTGATGCAGGCTGTCATCGCTCCATCGAAGCTCCTTGTCATCATGGCCATCTTCATCTACTCGCTGGGAGAGCACATCCAGCTGGGAATGAAGAACACCCTGTCGCTTGAATATTCAAAGGATGGAAGCGGTGGCCAGGCGCTGGGCTTCCAGAACTCCATCTACCAGATCGGAAACCTTGCAGGCTATGCAGTCGTCATCGCTGCCTTCGCACTTGTGGCTTCAGGTACATCCCTTTTCAGGCCAGTCTTTTTCGGAGCGGCTGCATTCATGTCCGTTGCCATGCTGGCTTCCTTCAGGCTCACCGGAAACAGTGACACCGACAAGTCCAAGAGCAGGTTCTACTTCAAGAAGAAGTTCACCAAGTACTACTGGCTGGAAGTCTTCTATGGAGCCCGCAAGCAGGTCTTCTTCACCTTCGGACCGTACGTCCTCATCCTCTTCTACAAGGCGGATGCTGGAGTCATAAGCCTGCTCTTCGCAGTATCTGCGATTGCCTGCTTCCTGATCGCTCCATTCGTCGGCAAGCTGATCGACAGGATAGGCTACAAGCCTGTGATGATCGGTGACACAATCATCCTTGTGGTGGTCTGCTTCTTCTACGGCTTCGCGCACCACATCTTCCCGATGCATGTGGCGTTCGTTGTCTGCTGTGTCAACTATGTTCTGGATTCAGTGATTTCCCTGGCGTCGATGGCCTCGAATGTCTATGTTCAGGACATCTCGGACAGCAAGGAGGAGATGCGTGCGACGATCTCGACCGGAATCTCGGTCAACCATTTCATCACGATCTTCATCGCCCTGCTTGGCGGATGGATCTGGAAAGTGCTTGGAATCGAGACACTTTTCATCCTTTCAGCGGTTCTCGGCCTCTGCAACAGTGCCTATGCCGCCACAATCAGAACCGGTAGAACTTCACCTCGGCGTGCTTGATGTGTGAATCTTCAAGCGCCTCGATGCTTATCTCCGGGAGAGCATTGTGGAAGCGCCAGCTGCCCAGCCTGGTGATGTTCCTGCCTTTCAGCTCGTAGGTCCACTTGCCGTTGACGGTCATCCTTACCGAGCCGGAGAATTCCATCTCCAGCACCATGCTTCCGAACTCTTCCTCCTGCTCGCCGACGAAGAGGACCTGGTCTCCGGCCTGAACCTCCATGTCCACTCCTTTCTTGACGTATTCAGGCTTCTTCCCCTTGACCGGGAAAAGGCTGAAATCCGAAAGGACAATCGAAGCATCTGCGGTGCCCTGTATCTCGTGAGGACAAGGGAAGATCGATTCCTGAACCTCGAAGCCGGCCTCGCGGATCTTCCTGTCGAAATCCCTGTCGAGCATCCTGTAGTTCATCGAAGACACTCCGCAGCGTCCTCCAAGGGCCTTGAGCTTCTCAATCACCTCATCCACAGGAGTGCTGCCCGGGTCCCAGAGGATCAGGCATGAGGAGAATTCCCTTGCATGCTTGAGAGCCTCATAGTTCGTGTCGAAGGCAACGAACTTGTTGCCCAGCACATCGTAGGCCCTTCTGTAGGCTTCCGGCAGGTCGCTGTGAAGCATCGGTATCATTCCCGTCTCCTTGCATGCGGCAAGGATCTCGTCGAAATTCGGGAGGGGAGTCCTGAGTGATTCATCCTCCGAAGCGAGGACATAGTTGTTCCTGAGCTCTTCGTAGCTCAGGTCCTTGTACCATGTCTTCTTCCCGATCGGGGAATAGTCGGATGCGTTCCTCATCGTGCGGTTGATCGTGCCGTCATGCATGAGGATCAGGACGCTGTCACTTGTGTAGTGGACATCGCATTCGAAGGCACGGTAGCCGTATCTCTTGGCCATGTACACGCCTGCGACGCTGTTCTCCGGCACGAGACCGTCAACGTGTCCGCCCCTGTGGGCGACTGAATAAGGCAGAACGATCTGCGTTCCGCATGACGACAGCATCATGATCGCTGCCAGGACGATCGACAATCTTTTCATGTTGAAACCAGTCTTTATCAGGGTCTCTATCAGAATGCGCTGAGTGTGAGGTTGTAGATCTTTCCAAGTCCGATGGACTGGTAGAAGATGTCAGGGCTCTTGTCCAGATACTTCTCGGCAGCGTACCATGAGACATGCATTGCACCGTCGTGGATGATGAGTCCCGGGTAGCCGACGTCCGTCGAGGCTGTGTTCGTGAAAGTCGTGTGGATGTGCTTGAACTGCTCGGTCTGCGGATCGTAGCAGCAGATGGCGTTGGAGTACATGTTGTATCTCATGGCGACATAGATCCTGTCCCAGATCGCAACAGCCTTCGGAGAATGCATCGTGAATCCGTAAGTCTTTGTCTTCCAGTCGGTGTAAGGTGCATCAGCGTAGGTCACGAAGCAATCCATGGTCTGAATCGAGCGGAAGAAGACGTAGAGCCTTTCACCGATGAAGCAAGGGCTGGCCTCGTTGCCTTCGACCGTGAACTCAGACACCTCCTCGAACTTCACACCATCCTTGGAGCGGAAGAGGGTAGGCTTGCCCTGGTCGTAGTAATAATAGCCCACGCCATAGTACCAGTCTCCGTGAGTCGTGAGGCCCCAGAGCCAGTAGCATGACTTCTTTCCCATGTCGACTGCGACCGTGGAAGTCTCCGTGAGCTTGCCGTCCTCGCCGAGGACCAGGGTGGAGACCGCTGTGGCCGGATCCCTCATCGCACCGTCACCAGGAGTCGTGGTTCCCTGGAAGCAGAGTACCTTGTCCTCCTTCGGCGCCACGATGAGCTGAGGGTCATGAAGGTCGTATCTGTCGTTGACGATCGTCAGTTCCTTGCTCCACTTGACACCATCCTCGGAAGAGCAGATGACGATGTAGGCTTTTTCCTTCATGTCTGCTGCGCTGTGGTGGCAGTGCTCGGTGTCGGACTCACGGAAGGCAACATAGTACTTCTTGCCGAAATGCACCATGCTTGTGAATGTGGAGTAGCGGCTGCCTGAATAGACTCTTGCGTCGTTGACCTCGGTCCTGTGCGTTGAGTAGTCGTACGTGATTGTTGCATTGCTTCCTGCCTCTGCCGTGAGCTCGGCCGAGCTGACCGTTCCGTTGACTGCATAGGCAACCTTGCCGCCCTGGATCTCGGAAGGCATCAATGGCACGAAGATGCTGGCGCTGCCGCCAACCTTCACGACCTCGGGATCCCTGACGAAGACAGTGGTGGAACCGACCTTTGCAGAGGAGAAAGGAACGTCGTACATTCCCTTGTTCGTAACCTTGACCTCCACTGTGATGAACCCGGCCTTCATCGAGAGGGAAGGGGCCTGCTCTCCGGAAACACTCTCCTGGCGTCCTTCCATGGGGAAGCTGCCGCCCTTCAGGTGATCCATGGAACCATATCCCTTCTGGACAAGATAGTCCGTCCCGAGGGTCGCGTCTACAGGGAAGACAACCTTCCAGTCGTAGCTCTTCTTCGAACTCAGGCCGCTGGCAAGCGTACCTGCGAACACACCCTTGGATGCATCCTTGAGTGTGAATATTCCGTCATCGGTGTAGGTCTCACTCCCGGAGACGCGGTGCCAGACGCGCACCTTGTCACCATCTCCCCAGCTTCTGGAACTGCCATCGGAGATCCTTGCCGTCAGCTCGAATGCGACATTCTTTCCGTTTCCGCCATCGCTCTCCTCAGCCTTTCCGCAAGCCGAAAGTACCGACAGGATTGTGCCTGCCATCAGAATGAACTTCTTGAGATTCATAATCAGTTTGTTTTAATGGTGTAAAGTTAGATTTTTTTGATTAAATTGCAGTATGAAACGAACAATTCTTGCAGCAGCTGCAATCCTTATCTCCTGCCTGTGCCATGACACACATGCTTGCACCGGCCTCTACATCGGAAAGAAATGCTCCGCCAGCGGAGCTGTCGTCATCGCAAGGTGCAACGACTTCCATCCGACCACAATCATGCCTTATGTCGAGATCACCGAAGCCATGAGCAATGTCCCGGGCCGTCAGGTCCATGGCATCAATGGCTTTACCTGGGACCTTCCGGCAACGACATTCCGTTATGTCTCAGTACCTTATCCTGAGATCAGCGACTACGGCGTCTTCGCGTCGGTGGCCAGCAATGAGCACGGCCTTGCCCTGACGGCAACCATCACCGGCTACTACTGCCAGGCTGCGCGCGAGGCCGACGGGGATGTTCCCGACGGAGTCGCCGAGGAGACGATCCCATCAATCCTTGCCCCATGCTGCAGGACCGCCCGCGAAGCCATCGAACTCATGGCTCGTGTCATCGACCTGAAGGGCTCCGCCGAGCAGAACATCATCATGGTGGCCGACCAGAAGGAGGCATGGTACATGGAAATGTACAGCGGCCATCAGTACTGCGCGGTGAAGATGCCGGAGGACATGGTCGCCGTCTTCGGAAACGAGTTCATGCTTGACACCGTGGATCCGAAGAGCAAGGATGTCATCTGCTCCAAGGACCTCTTCAAGCTGCCGGCCAGGAAGGGCTTTGCAGTCATGGACAGCAACGGAAGGATGAATCTCCGCAGGACCTACCAGGGAGACGGCAGGATGTATGATTTCTGCCATCTGCGCACCTGGGGAGGCCGCCGCCTGCTCTCACCATCCACCACGGGTGAATATTCACACGAGACCTATTACCCTCTCTTCTTCAGGCCAGACTCGAAGGTCAGCGTCGCTGACGCGATGCGTGTCTTCAGGGACCGTTACGAAGGAACCCCTTTCAATCCGGAGACCAGCGGGAACGACGAGTACCGCGTGATCGGGGACGAGGCTCAGGAGGAGGTGCACATCGTGGAAGTCTATGACAACCTTCCTGCCGACATGGCCTGCGTGACCTGGCTGTCCCTGAGCGAGGCTGCACATGCTCCTTTCATTCCGCTCTCCAACGCCATCACATCCTGCACCCCTGCCTACGGCCTCTGCGCTCAGGAGTGGGGCTACACGAAGGGCCAGGCACAGCACATCTACAAGAGAGTCAATGCCTTCTGCGCGAACAACAGGAAAATCTACAGCGGGGGAGTCAAGGCCTACTGGAAACTCATCGAGGACCACATGCTCCCTGAATTCCAGGATGTCCTCGCCAAGGCCGCCGCACTCCATGCAGGCGACCCTGCCGCTTCCGCCGCGCTTCTCACTGAATATTCAAATGCGGTGCAGGCCGAGTGCATTGCGGATGCCGAGCGCCTGTTCGACGACCTTGTCTGGCACATGATGAACTTCACCCAGACCAATCCTTACGGATCGAACTTCACCACACTTGTCAACCGCCCGTCTCCGATGCCTGTCTTCGATGCCCGCGTGGATGTGGCCAGGGTGGCTCAGTGGAAGGGATGGGACTGTGTCACGGACGCTGCGGAAAAGTCCCTTACCCTGACTCGTGCCGGAAAGACAATAAAGCTTACGGCCGCAGGCCCTCACAGGAGAAGCCTCGGAACCGCTTCATTCTCCGAAACTGACGGCTCAGTGAGGGAAGATCCTGCAGCGGCATCATGGTTTGACGGGAAGGTTTTCCTTCCACTCTCTGTCATTTCGATCCTGGACTGATCGTGCTTATTTCCTGAAGAAGGATGCACAGGCCTCGACATGGTCTGTGTTGATGTAGTCCACACCCATCTCCGAGAAGGTCTTCCAGGCCTCTTCTGTGTCCGGGGCGCCCCAGAAGCGGATGCCCTTGCCCATGGAATGCACCTCGTCGATCAGTCTCTGGACTGTTTCCCTGTCCTTCGTGCTGAATTCTCCCTTTCCGTTCCACTTCGAGATCTTGCTGAAGTTGGTGCTGAAGGTCGCGACGTGGGCCATCTGTTCAGGAGAGAGATCCTTGCCGTCACATTCGGTGTACTGGACATCGAACATGAAGTACGCAGGGTACTTTGTGAATGAATCGTAAGGGAGGTTGTAGCCTGTGATCATCAGACCGCAGGCATCGGGATTGGACTTCGGGTCAAATACATCCCTGTAGCCTGAGAGCTTCTTGCTGAGTGCCTTGAGGTATGCCTTGGGATCCTTGGACTTGATCTCCACCATCAGTGTCAGCTTCTTCTCGGGAGCGTAGAGCCAGGCGTGTCCGCCATTGTTCCTGAAGAGGTTGACGACCGGCTTCAGGTAGACCTTGTCGAAAGTCATTGCCTCGTCCAGGTCCTTCATGTCATGCCCAACCAGGAACTTGCTTCCCTTGATGTGGAACATGTCGCATTCGATGCAGTCGATACCCTGCGAATAGGCCTCGTAGAACGGGACTTCCTGCCTGTAGTCATTGTGCGAATGAATCTTCTGCTGGGCCTGGGCCGTGAAGGGCAGGCAGGAGACCGCTGCGGCGGCAATGATTGTCTTGAACTTGTCCATGACGCAAATTTACGACGAATTTTTGCTAAATTGCAGTTTCAAAGCAAAAACGACATGAACAAGACAATAATCACCATTGCAACCTTATTCGCTGTCTCGGTCTTCTCATCCTTTGCCCAGGATGTGACCAAGGAGAGCTTCACTCCATTCTACACCAGGGAGCAGGCTCCCCATCTGGAGAATGTCCTTCCGGACCCGCCGGCTCTCAACAGCACCAGGTTCATGGACGATTGGGCGATGTACCAGTGGGGCAAGTCCATCAGGAAGACCGAGCGCGGCCAGCAGGCTGTCGCTGATGCCGGCATCGGAGCGGCCTACTTCATGGATCGTTTCTCACCGGCCGTCGGCCGCAAGCTCAGCCCGGAGACCCATCCTCACCTCTACCGCCTTCTCTACCGCGCCCATCTGACTGAGCAGCAGGCTGGAGCAAGTGCGAAGAAGCACTTCGCCAGAGTCCGTCCGTACCAGCAGTTCGGCGAGCAGACAGCAGTTCCCGGACATGAGCATCCGACAGATTTCACAAGCTATCCTAGCGGCCACACTCACGCCTCCTGGCTTGCAGGCCTCATCCTCACGACCCTCGACCCTGAGCACACCGAGGAGATCATGAAGGTGGCCTACGAGCTCGGTCAGAGCCGCGTCATCGTCGGCTTCCACTACCAGAGCGACATCGAGGCCGGCCGCGTCGCAGGCAGCATCACCTTTGCCCGCCTCTGCGCGGAGCCGGAGTTCCAGAAGATGCTCAAGCTTGCCATGAAGGAATATTCATTTGCGAAGTTTTCCATCGCCCAGGTGGAACCTCTTGTGAAGATTCTCCCGAGTGATTCTGTCTTTGTCGACGTTCCCGACACGATCTTTGTTGCAAGAGGGGAGAATGCCGCATTCCAGTTCGTGCTTACAGCCCCATTCGATGTTGAGGCCCTTGCTGCTTCCGTCAATGCACCTGGCCTTGGCGACGTCAAGGTCGGATGGGTCCATGATGTCCACAACGACCATCCTACACATGACGCCGACGACATGATTACCGATCCGGACAACAACTATCCGGACCCGATCATCGACGACGCCGACGAATCCCTCAAGGCAGGAGGGCACAAGACTCTCTGGGTCGATGTCGCTGTCCCACGC
>JAGHSC010000037.1 GCA_018066065.1 Candidatus Cryptobacteroides faecihippi | reverse complement strand
GGAGGTTTTCGTTCATGGCCTTGGTGATAGGCTCGGTGAGGAATTCCTTGTTCCTTGCAAGACCGCCGAAGAGGACGATTGCCTCAGGAGCGGAGAAGGTGACAAAGTCTGCAAGAGCCTGTCCGAGAAGGGTTCCGGTGTAGTCGAAGATCTTCTTTGAAAGAGCGTCACCCTGCTTTGCAGCATCGTTGACATCCTTTGCGCTGATCTTGTCAAGGTTGCGGAGGAGAGAAGGCTCATCAGTGTTGTCGAGCCACTCGCGTGCAGTCCTGGCGACACCTGTCGCAGAGCAGTAAGCCTCGAGACATCCCTTCTTGCCACAGTTGCAAGGACGTGCCTTCTCGCTGCGGTCGATGGTGACGTGACCGAGCTCACCGGCAAAACCATCATGACCGTAGACCATCTGGCTATTGATGACGATACCGCTTCCGACACCTGTTCCGAGGGTGATCATGATGAAATCCTTCATGCCCTTTGCAGAGCCGTAGGCCATCTCGCCGAGAGCGGCTGCATTGGCGTCATTGGTAATGGTGACAGGAATGCCGTCCATCGCGTCGGTGAGAAGGGTAGCGAAAGGAATCGCACCGTTGTTGCCCCACTTGAGGTTCACTGCATTCTCGATTGTTCCGGTATAGTGGTTGGCGTTAGGGGCGCCTACTCCGATTCCGCGGATCTGGCCCTCGACACCGGCTTCCTTGATAATCTGCTTGAGTGCATCAGCAAGTTCTGCGATGTAAGGCTCTACGATGTCATGATTGTCTGAACGGATGACAGTCTGTGCGAGAACATTACCGTTCTTGTCGACGACGCCGCACTTGGAGGTCTGGCCTCCGATGTCAACGCCTACTACGTAATTCTTTTCCATAGTTGATGATTGTTATGTACGTTTTATGAGATTACTCTACAGGGATGTCCTTGTTGACGTTCTTGCTTCCTGCCGCTGCATAGTAGACGAGGTAGGCAAGGCAAGCGACGAGGAGCCAGTAGCTATTGAGTGAGCCGACCTTGTCAGCGATTGCATTCTGGATGAATGGGATGATACCGCCACCGCAGACGAGAGTCATGAAGATTCCGGATGCAGCTGCAGTGTACTTGCCGAGGCCCTCGACTGCGAGGTTGAAGATACCGCCCCACATGACAGAAGTGCAGAGACCGCATGCAGAGACAAGTACGAGTGCGAGAGGAGCGCCTGCCACCTTGACAGTCTCAGGGACGAAGATGATTCCGAGGACAAGGAGCATGGCAGCTGAAGCTGTGCAGAGAAGCATGGCCTTGCTGCTGACCTTGGCACCGATGGAAGCACCGACGAGACGGCCGATGAGCATGCAGAACCAGTAAGCGCCGACGAAGGTACCTGCAAGTGCAGGAGAAAGGACGTCTGAGAAGTAGACATTGGCGGTGTTAGGAATACCGACCTCGATACCTACATAGAAGAAGATGGCGATGGCACCGAAAAGGAAGTGGCGGAATGAAAGAGCGCTGTACTTGTCCTTCTGCTGTCCGCCTGCGAGACGGGCTGCCTTCTCCTCAGGAGTCTCCATGTGAGGCTCAGGGATGTTGGTGAGGGAGATCACGATGAATGCGATGGCGAAGATGGCCATGGCGATGATCATGACAGGAGCGGCCTTTCCTACGGTTGCATCAGCAAGGTTTCCACCTACGAGCCAGCCTACGAAGATAGGAGCGATGGTACCTCCGATGGAGTTGCAGCTGCCACCCCACTGGATGAGCTGGTTACCCTTGTTGCCACCACCACCGAGGGTGTTGAGCATAGGGTTGACGACGATGTTGAGCATGCACATTGAGAAGCCGGCTACGAATGCACCAGCAACATAGACTGCGAAGCTCTCGAGAGGTCCGGCAAGGAACTGGATGCCGACACCGATGAAACCTACGATCACTGCGAGGAGTGAAGTGAACTTGTAGCCCTTGCGCTTGAGGATGAGGCCGGCAGGGATACCCATGCAGGCATAAGCGATGAAGTTAGCAAGAGTACCGAGCTGAGAGAGAGCCTTTGAGGCTCCGAACTGGTTGGTGACCACAACACCCATCGATCCTGCAAGATTGGTGACGAATGCGATCATGAAGAAGAGCGCGAACATCACGATGATTGCAGGCAGGTTTGAATTCTTGTTTGCCATTGTTGTTAGTTATTAATTGTTGTTTGAATATTCAAGCGAACATGCATTCCCAACAAATTTAACAATTTCTTTGGATATGCCAAGGGATAGGATGCAAAAGAAAAGGCCGTCGCTTTCCCCAAAACGACGGCCCGTATATAAAACGAACTTAACAAATAGACAACAAAAGAACTTTTGTCTGTCCGAGGGCAAAGATATGTATCTTTTTCCTATTTGCAAACATTTTCCGTAATTTTTTAAATCGGTTTTTGTTCCAATCTTTAAGAACGAGGACGTATCAGCTTCTGCGATACTCACTTGGCGTCATTCCAGTGTGGCTCTTGAAGAACTTGTGGAAGACCGACGTGTCTGCGAAATGAAGGCTGAAGACAATTTCCTTGATGCTGATGTCGGTGTACTTGAGCATGTTCTTCGCCTCGAGTATGACATAGGAATCTATCCATTCCGGAGCGGAACGGCCGCTGACCTGCTTCACCAGCTTGGAAAGATACTTCGGAGAAAGCCCGAGCTTGGAAGAATAGAACTGGACGCCGCGCTCGACCGTGTGGTACTCCGTGACGAGTTCCATGAAATGGCGGAAGACAAGATTCATCCTGACCGTTGCGGAAGGTTCCTCCTGAAAGACCCTCTGGGATGGCTGGGTACTGCCCAGCAAGCCGCGGAGGGAATAGAAGAATGAGCCGATCAGAGATCCGACAGCCTCTCTCTTCTCCTCGAAGTCGCTCTCCATCAAGGCCCTGAAGAGCCTGAAGTACTTGGAACTGATGGAGAGAGCATCGCCGCTCAGCAGGAAGCACGGATCGATCAGGAGGTTAAGCCTGTCATTGAAGAGCTTCTTCATGTCGAAGTTCAGGCCGGAGATGTACTCAGACGAGATGGCCACGACCGTGAAGTTGACCTTGTCGGCAATCTCCCTCTCAACCGGGCCGACACGT
>JAGHSC010000167.1 GCA_018066065.1 Candidatus Cryptobacteroides faecihippi | reverse complement strand
GACTCATTGGCCTTCTGGGTCATGAAGTACTACTAGGCCATCGGCTCTTAATATGGTCACTGGCTGATCGGCTACACCGCACCTTCCCTCCTGACAAGCACTGGTGGGTTGTTCCGTTGTTGCCGATCAGCCAGTGAGCATATTCAGAGCGGATGTCGTGGTCGTCCTCCATGACCCAGACGGCCATGGTGTCGCCCAGGCTCATCGCGGACAAGCCTTCCGTCTCCGAGTAGCGTTCCGCAGGCAGGACAAGGATGTCCAGGCTGTCGGCAAGCAGCGAATCGAGGTAGGAGACTCCTTCTTCGCCGAGGAATATCCTGGCAGTGTCCCCAAGGCTCTCTATGAAGCTGTGGAGGACCTCGTAGTGATAGCCTGTGAGGTAGCCTTTGCTGATTCTGTCATAGTCTCCGAACTGGATTGCGCAGCGCACATTCCTTGACGGGAATGGATTGTCGCTGCTCGAGTGCCTGCTCCGTTCCGTGAAAGGGACGATGAGCATGATGAGAAGTATCGGTATGAGATACTTCAGGAATTTCTTGGTTACTCTCCTGACTCCCATCGTCTATTGGATTCTAGTGTCGTCCCAGTCCTCCAGGACCCTTGGATGAAGGAGGTGGTGGCTTGACTCCTCCTGTGGCCCCTGACCTGCCTCCCTTGGCATCCACTGCCTTGTTTGAGGAAGGCTGCCTGTAGAATGGCCAGTAGATTCCGAACTTGATCGCTCTCTGAGTCCTGATGTAGCGGTCGGCGCTGAAGTAGTCAGCCTTGTCCATAGGCCAGCCCATGCCGGCATTCTCCCATTTGACGAAGATGCAGGCTCTCTTCCACTGCATGTTGAGGAAGGCATCCATGTAAGGACCGTTGTTGTACTTGAAGCTGTTCTGGTTGTGGAATGCTCCGACAGAAGGATTCCATCCCTGTGAGTAGAACTTGGTGTTCCACCATGCATCCGCTCCGAGCTGCATGAGAAGGACGCCCTTTGCTATGTTGAGCTGGATGTACCAGCGGGCATTCGCGGCGAGAAGCGGCAGAGGGAGAACTTCCTGGTTTGACGACATCTGGAACAGGAGCCTGTTGTCGAGGTGCAGCATTCCGAGCGTGAAGTTCTTCTTGAGCGCAGCGCTGAAGACGCTCATCGGAACGGTGTTCTGGCGTACCACACCGGTTGTGTCGAAGAAGATGTTGTTGCCGAGCAGGGCGTAGCCTGCCTCCAGCCCGATGTCCCATCTAGGGATGTCCAGGCTGGCCTGTATCTTTGTCGTCGAGATCTTGCTGAAGTCATTCTCCCACTTGAAGTGGTTTGAATAGTAGTGCTGGTAGTAGTAGTCCGGCTCGTCAAGGCTGGTCTCGAAGTGTGCCCCCAGGACGACAGGACTCTTCCTGGCCCTTCTGAATGGGTGGAAGTTGAACTTGAGGTTGCCCTTGATGGACATGTCGTTCATCTCGTCTCCGAGGAAGAAGTAGTCTCCGGTCGCATCCCAGTGGATGTATTCCTTGAGCTGTCCTTCGGCACCGGCATAGATGAAGGCTGAATTCCAGACCTTGTTGCTGTAGCCGTTCAGGAATGTCGGGTCTACCATGCTGTGCGAGAGGATCTTGTTTCCGATTCCCGCGTTGATCTTGGAGACGATGGCATCATCCGACCATGGCTGCAGCCTGATGAATGCCCTGTTCTCAAGCTTCATGACCCTCGTGGAGTCATGTGTCTTTGCTGGGCTGTAGAAGAAATCCTTGTAGAATTCCCTTCCGTACCTGTCGGAAGAGGAGATTGCGTCGTCATAGGTCCTGGTGAAGACCGACAGTTCCGAGCTGTGTCCGATGAAGGCCGTCGTGACGTTCTCGTCGCCGAGGGTGTCGGCAAGTTCCCTTTCCGCCTTCCTGTCCGCAAGCCTCTCCTCCATCTCCTGGATGAGTGTGGAGTCGTTGAGGGCGAGGATGCTGTCCCTGTAGTGCCTGTCCGCCTTGATGTCCTTCCTGAACCTGAGGTCGTTGAGGAATGTGAACGGAATCCTGTACTGCTGGTCGAGGAACAGGGTGTGCTTCTTGACCTTGCTGCTGGCCTTCGAGAGGTAGACCGGGTACTCCCTCGCGTCGATTGTGGTGTCCCTGACCACCGAGATGTCCCTGGTGCCTCCGTTCTCGCCTCTGCTGACCATGTTGTAGATGTAGCCACCGTGCATCATGTAGCGCTTTCCGAGGTAGTTTGTGGTCATCAGGAAGGTCTTGTTGATCACCTTCTCGTTATCCATGATGCCGCCGCCGCCGAACCTGTCGTATTCAAGGGTGAAGTTGAACTCCGGGAACAGATTCTGTGTGGTCAGGATGTGCAGGTTGTCGGATTCCTTCTGGGACGGGGCGAAGAGTGTGCCGAAGTAGGCCAGCTCGGTGTACGGAGTCTTCGTGTTGTACATCGGTGCTGTCTTCGGTGAGTATGTCCAGGCTTCGTACGGTTCGTAGAAAGGAACGTCGTTCTCGCTGCCGCGCTTGAAGAAGTTGTAGTACTGGGCCGGCGATCCTGCGACACCGAGCCATGTGGCGTTGATGTCCTTGCGGAAGATCGGGTAGTCGTGGATCCTGTAGTTGAAGCCGGTGTCCGGGTCGTGGACATTCATCTTGTGGAATTCCCTTTCGTGCTCCCACTGGATGATCCTCTTGTAGAGGAGGGAATCGCTGAGCGCGAATGTCTCGAGAATCCTCGGAGTGGCCTCCCTGATGCTGTCGCGTATTGCGGCCAGGCTGTCCTTCCTGTTGAGGATGCTGTCCATCTCGTGCTTCTTCAGCTTCGCCTTCTTTTCATATTCGTACTTCTTCCTTCCATCCTTGTCCAGGCTGTTGTACCATGCCTCGAAGGCCGCCTTCTTCCTTGCGGTGGAGTCATGGGCGTAGATGGAATCGAGCATGTGCCAGGTGATGGTGTCTCCGGCATTCCTGAGGGAGTCCCTGATGAGGACATGGGTCGCCGAGTCGAGAAGGGCGACGTAGTACCTGTAGCGGAATGGGTCGATGTCCCTGAGCGAGTCAGGCGGGAAGATCGTGTCCCTTGCAGTGATCTTCGGGACGGTGTCGATCGGGACCAGGGAGAGCATCGATGTGTCCTCGACGATGTTGGTGCTCCTGATGAACTGGTTCCTGTACTTGATCGTGTCAGGGTGCTGCGGGGCATCTGCTGTCACGATCGAGAAGCCAGGGTCTCCGTACCATCTGCGCGGCGACATGCCGACGGCCTGGATCGCAACGAAGCAAACCACGGCAACCGGGAACCATATTCTTCTGATGATGTCTTTCATCGCTTCTCAGTGAGGCACATAATCGGACAAAGTTACTCTTTTTTCCATTAATTGCATAATCGTACTTTTTCTGCAACTCATTTCACCTTTATTTCGTATATTTATAGCAATTGGCCAAACATGTGGAGAAATGAATCAGACAGGTGACATACTTTCCGGACTGAATGCGAGACAGGCAGAGGCGGTGACTTCGACGGAAGGACGCATCAGGGTCGTCGCCGGTGCCGGTACCGGCAAGACAAAGGCTCTGACACACAGGTATTCCTACCTGGTGAATGTGCTGGGAATCGACCCTGCGAACATCCTCTGTCTGACTTTTACAAACAAGGCGGCTTCCGAGATGAGGCAGAGAATCTCGAAGATGGTACACAGCGGGGACTACAACGACTTCGTGTGCACGAT
>JAGHSC010000132.1 GCA_018066065.1 Candidatus Cryptobacteroides faecihippi | reverse complement strand
GCCTCATCCATGAGGTCGATGGCCTTGTCCGGGAGGAATCTGCTGGTGATGTAGCGATGCGAGAGGTTGACTGCGGCGATGAGGGCATCATCCTCGATCCTGACCCTGTGATGGTTCTCGTACTTTTCCTTGAGTCCTCGCATGATGGCGATGGACTCGGCCGGTGACGGCTCGTCCACAAGCACCATCTGGAATCGTCTCTCGAGTGCCTTGTCCGTCTCGAAGTACTTCTGGTACTCGTCGAGGGTGGTGGATCCGATTGTCCTCAGCTCGCCTCGTGCGAGGGCAGGCTTCAGGATGTTGGATGCATCCATGGCTCCTGAGGACCTTCCGGCTCCCACGAGGGTGTGGATCTCATCGATGAACAGGATGATCTCGCCATCGCTGTCCACGACTTCCTTGACCACTCCCTTGAGACGCTCCTCGAACTCACCCTGATACTTTGCTCCGGCAATGAGCGCTCCCATGTCCAGGGAATAGACCTTGCGGCTCTTGAGGTTCTCCGGGACGTCTCCGTCCACGATCTTCTGTGCAATCCCTTCCGAAATCGCTGTCTTTCCGACACCTGGCTCTCCGACCAGGATCGGGTTGTTCTTCGTCCTCCTGCTGAGGATCTGAAGGACTCTCCTTATCTCGTCATCTCTTCCGATGACCGGGTCCAGCTTGCCCTGTGCAGCCCTCTCGTTGAGATTGACTGCATACTTCGGGAGAAACTGGACGGATGTTCCTGATGAATTTCTGTTTTCCATAATCCAATGTCTTTTAGTAGTTCAAGTTCAGGCCGGCGCAGACAAAAAAAAGAACCGTCCGGCGTTCGGCCGGACGGTCATGAGTCAAAATATGTTCCGATGGAACGGGACTGACAAATTGTCAGATTACTCAGCCTGGGTGTTCTCAGCTGCAGGAGCTGCCTGCTCGATAGGAGCTGAAGGGAACTCCGGTGCAGCCTGCTCGATCTTGTCGGTGATGTCCACACCTGTGGTAGACTTGTGTGTGGTGATGATCGAAGTGAAGATCGAAGCCACGAGGATGAAAGTAACGAGACCCCATGAGAATCTCTCAAGGAAGTCAGCTGTCTGCCTTACGCCAAGAGTCTGGTTTGCAGAAACGAAGTTGCTGGCCATACCCTCACCCTTACCGTTCTGAAGGAGAACGACGATGCAGAGGAGTATTGCTGCGAGTACAATCAGGATGGTTAAGATTGTGAACATATTCTTATCTTTTTAATTTTCAGGTTGCAATTTTCCAATAAGGGATGCAAAGTAAGCACTTTTTTCTGGATATCGCAAGGACAGCCTCGAATAAATCTTCTTTGCCTCAGCAAAATAGCCCTGTTCGGCGTAGATCTGGGCGAGCGTTTCCGTGCAGAATCCAAGCTCCGGATCTTCCCATGCCCTGGCCTCGGGTTCCTCAGAGCGAGCTGCCTTGAAGTGGGAGAAGATGTTGTCTTCCTCGCGACGCACCTGAGCATATTCCTCCATGCTGAAGAAGTCTCCGCCTGCAGGGCGGACTGTCCTGTGGTAGCCAGGGACATCCGGGAGCTTCGGGGTCCTCATGGTCTTTTCCTGGGCCTGCGCCTCCGGGGCCGGTTCCTGCCTGGCCGGAGCGATGTACTCCTTGAGGAGCTTCCCAAGGTCCTTGTCTGAATAGTCACGGGTGCGGGACGAGCGCATGATGGCGAACACCTTCGAGCGGCACGGGACGTACATCGCGGCATCGGAGTACTGCTCCACACCCCAGTCGCTTCCGCCGACGGATGCCATCCTCTCGCAGAGTTCGACCCTGGCCGCAGAGAACCATGGGTAGAGGCTTATGACCCCTGCCAGCTCATCCATGCTGAGTCTCGAAAGATCCTTCATGATTCCATTACCATTGTGCCACGCAGGCGTTGAACATGTCCTCGACAAGTTTCTCGACGATTTCCTCGCAGAGGGTCGCCTCGACTGCATCCAGGGAGTTGGTCGAGTCGTAGTCGGAGTAGGCAGAGAAACTCTTCTCCAGGTTCTCCTCAGGATGCTTCCTGTTGGTGAACTTGAGCTTGACAGAGACCGTAAGGCGGTTCTGCGCAGCGACTTCGTTGGCGGTCACTGCGGCAGCCCTGACGTCGTAGCCGGTGACATCGGCCTCGATCTCGAGGTCTCCGTCCATCTCGACTTCCTCGAGCTTGGTGAGCTTCTTGAACTTGTCCTTCATGGCTTCGGTCAGGTCGTTCGCAAGGGTAGGGTTGACCTTGAGGGCCTTGTACCCGAAATAGTTGACCGTGACCGTGTGGACGTCCGGATCGATGGACGTTCCGGAAAACGAGTACTTGACGACACTGCAGCCGCACAGCGCGACCGCACACGCGAGAATCATTGAAAAGATGTGTCCTTTCATCCTTTATCCTGTCACTTTTCCGACTTTCCGTCGAGGTTGTACTTTTCTATCCATCGGTAGAGGGTTCTCTCGGAGATACCCACTTCCTCCGCTGCAAGCTTGCGGTTGCCGCCGTGCTTCTCGAGCGCCTTGACTATGATGTCCAGATTGGACCTGCGGATCGAAAGATCCGGAGCTTCGGTCTTCACATCCACCGTGCGTCCGATGCTCTCGCTGGTCACAGGTGCTCCTGGTCCCTGCCATTCAGCCTCCTCGGCAGGCATTGCCGGCTTGAGAGCCGGTGCAGCATGCACCGGTACCGTCGAGGCATCCAGACGGGCCTTCAGGGCATCTATCTCCTGCTTCAGGTCGAAGATGGCCTTGATGATCCTCTGCTTGTCCTGGTCAGGGATGGATTCCCCTCCCCTCACCTCGGATGCGGCGACAGGAAGAACGACCGGGTCCTCCTTCGGCATGTATTTCATAAGAGTCAGCGCATCGACCATGCACCGCTGGGATGCAGGGGTGATCCTTTCCGACTCCAGAGCCGTCACAGCCTCGGTGACGTTCTTCAGCTGGCGGATGTTTCCGGGCCAGCGGTAGTTGATCAGAAGGTCGATGGCGTCGTTGGTCAAAGTTACCTTGCAGAGTCCCCATTTCTCAGAGAAATCGGATGAGAACTTCCTGAACAGCAGATAGATGTCTTCCTTTCTCTCACGAAGGGAAGGCATCGAGATCTGGACTGCATTGAGTCTGTAGTACAGGTCCTCCCTGAACTTGCCCTGGCTCACGGCATGGAGCAGGTTCACATTTGTCGCGGCGATGACCCTGACATCGGTCTTCTGGATCTTTGACGATCCGACCTTGACGAACTCACCGCTCTGCAGCACCCTGAGGAGCTTGGCCTGGGATGCAAGTGGGAGCTCTCCGATCTCATCCAGGAACAGCGTGCCGCCATCATATTCCTCGAAATAGCCTTTCCTGGTCTCGATGGCTCCTGTGAAGGATCCTTTCTCATGTCCGAAAAGTTCGGCATCGATGGTTCCTTCCGGGATCGCTCCGCAGTTCAGCGCGAAGAACTTTCCGTTCTTCCTTGAGCTGTGCTTATGTATGATGCTTGGAATGTTCTCCTTTCCGACACCACTCTCTCCGGTCACCAGGACAGTCAGGTCCGTCGGGGCGATGGCCACGGCCATCTCCAGCGCCCTGTTCAGTGCAGCATCGTTGCCGATGATGTTGTACTGGTTCTTTATCCTTTGAAGTTCTTGTGTGTCCATAGGTATATTCTTCGTTGTACTGTTACAAAGTTATAAAAATAATGGCTATATTTGTTCAATTATTGCCTTTTGACAACAAACGTTAACTTATTAGATAAACCAAATGAACAAAGCAATCAAATTGATGGCCCTTGCAGTCCTTGGAATGGCTGCAGTCGGCTGCTCTTCTGCAAAGAAGATGGTTGAACTTGCTGACAACGTGGTAGTGACCTGCAACCCTGCAGTCCTTGAGTGCGTTGCTGGAAACATCGATCCAGTCCTCACCGTCACCTACCCAGCAAACTACTTCAACCCTAAGGCTACCCTCGCAGTAACCCCTGTCATTGTCTATGGCAACAGCGAGCAGGCAATGGCCCCTATCATGTTCCAGGGCGAAAAGGTAAAGGACAACTACAAGGCTGTCCCTAAGGCTGGCGGTACCATCAGCCAGAAGCTTCACTTCACCTACGAGGAAGGCATGGAGCAGTGCCAGCTCATGCTCCGCGCAACCGCAAAGCTCAAGAAGAAGGCTTACAAGCTTCCTACCAGGAAGGTTGCAGACGGTCTCAACACCACCTACATGCTTGTTGACGGCGGTGGAAAGGCTCCTCTCAAGGCTGACGGTTACAAGGCTATCCTCCAGCAGACCGCTGAGGGTCAGATCATGTACAAGATCAACTCTGCAGACGTCCAGTCAAAGCAGCTCACCGGTGCTTCAATCAAGAACTTCAAGAACGCTCTCGACGAGATCAAGAACAACGAGAGAAAGACTCTCATCGGTACCGAGGTCGTTGCTTACGCTTCACCTGATGGTGGTGAGAAGCTCAACGGCAAGCTCTCTGACCAGCGTTCAAAGTCTGCTGACAAGGCATGGGACAAGGTCATGAAGAACGTCGATGTCGCTGACCCTACCGTCAAGAGTGTCGGTCAGGACTGGGAAGGCTTCCAGGAGCTCGTCCAGAACTCTGACATCGAGGACAAGGACCTCATCCTCAGAGTCCTTTCAATGTACAACGACCCTGCTGTACGTGAGAGCGAGATCAAGAACATGTCTTCAATCTACACCGAACTCAAGAGTGACGTCCTTCCTGAGCTCCGTCGTGCAAGGTTCATCGCCAACGTCGAGTTCAAGAACTACACCGCTTCAGAGCTTCTCGAGATGATCGACAACAACAGCGACATCCTCGACGAGCCTGCACTCCTCCACTCTGCTACCCTCGTAAAGGATCTTGACACCAAGGTCAAGCTTTACAACCAGGCCATCAAGAAGTTCGACAGCGACGCTGCAAGGTTCAACCTCGCAACCACTCTCATGAACGCTGGCGACCTCAAGGCTGCCGAGAAGGCTTACGCTGCAGTTGAGAACAGGGACAGCGACTACCAGAATGCTCTTGGTGTCCTCGCCCTCCGCAATGGTGACTTCAAGACCGCTGCCGCTCAGTTCAAGAAGGCTGGCACCGCTGTCTCAAAGGCTAACCAGGGTGTTCTTGACATCCTCACCGGTAACTACGAGCAGGCTGCCGAGAATCTTGAAGATGCTCCTGGCTGCTGCCGCAACACCGTTCTCGCCTACATCCTCAATGGTCAGCTCGACAAGGCTTCAGCTGCTCTCAAGTGCAAGGATGCAGAGGCTAACTACCTCCGCGCAATCATCGCTGCACGCCAGGGCAAGGCTGATGCTGTCAAGGCTGCTCTTGCTGAGGTTGCAAAGCAGGACAAGGCTCTTGCAGAAAGGGCTGCAAAGGATGTTGAGTTCGCTGAGTACTACAAGTAATCGACAACGCATCTGAATATGCCAAAGAGGCTGACCGGGTTCCGGTCAGCCTCTTTTTCGTCCCTCCACCCCTCGCAGCAGCCTCCAGTGCTCACCCAAGAGGAAGATGGGCCATTTCCTGGACAAAAGCCCGATCGGAGGGCCCCGGGCGCGGAACGGACCCATCTTTCCGCCCGTCGCACGCGGGAAAAGCGGAATCGAAGGGCAAAGCCGCGCACCGGGAGGGCCGGCGGGGTGTACACGCAGCCCGCATAGGAGCGACGCCGTAGCGAACAAGAGCCAATGCGGTGAAAAGCGAGCGTGTGTCTGAGGCACCGCAGGTGCTGAGTTAGCGAG
>JAGHSC010000021.1 GCA_018066065.1 Candidatus Cryptobacteroides faecihippi | reverse complement strand
CCGTTGCCGATGATGTTGATGTCCTTCACCGGCTGTGTCAGGTGGCCATCCTCGATCAGGTAGCCGCTCTTGACGAAGAACGTGAAGTCGCCCTCGCCGATCTGGACCTGCCCATTGGCGAACTCGTCCACGTAGATTCCTTTCTTCACCGAGGCGATGATGTCCTCCCTGGCCGCGTCGCCGCTTTCCATGTAAGTCGCTCTCATCCTCGGGATCGGAGCGTAGCGGAAGCTTTCCCTCCTTCCGTTGCCGGTAGGGGAGACACCGTAGAAACCGGCGCTGATCCTGTCGTGGAGGTATGATGTCAGGACTCCGTCCCTGACCATGTAGGTCTTCTGACCGGGAACTCCCTCGTCATCGAAATTGACAGAGCCTCTGTTTCCGAGGATCGTGCCGTCATCCACGATTGAAATGTTCGAGCTGCAGATCTTCTGGCCCATCCTGTCCGAGAAGATGGATTGTCCTTTCCTGTTGAAATCGGCCTCGAATGCATGTCCCATGGCTTCATGGAGAAGGATGCCGGATGCACCGGCTCCCATGACGACCGGCATCCGGCCGCCCTTCGGACGCTTTGCCGCGAACCTGTCGTCGATCCCTGCAACCACCGATTCGGCGAGGTCTTCGAGCAGCGCCTCCGTCAGCATCTCGGAACCCATCCTGAAGCTCCTGGAGGTGTAGTTGTTCTCGTTCTTCCCATCCTTTGTGAAGACCACCGAGACACTCAGGTTGGCCAGAGGCCTCGAGTCGTAGGTCAGCTCTCCAAGGGAATTGAACATCAGGATGTCACTGTTCTGCCAGTGCAGCGAGACGATCACCTTGGAGACCTTCGGGTCTTTTGCCGAAATCATCTGCTGGAGTCTTTCCATCCATGGGACATAGGCCTTGGCTTCCGTGTCCATCCAGTCTCTTTCCCACGGGCAGACATCCTTGGGGAGGGGCATCTGCCTGCAGCTGACCTTCTGTGCATTGCCTTTCCTTCCTCCTGCGATCATCGCAGCGGCCACCGCTGCCTCCGACATGGCGGCCGGGTCGGTGCTCTCCGAGTAGGCGTAGCCTGTCCTTTCTCCGTCCAGTACTCTGATCCCGACTCCGGAATCGATATGGAATCCTCCTGACGAGACGGTACCGTCCCTGAGCAGGAGGTCGTTGTAGACCGTCTTCTCGAAAAACAGGTCGCAGAAGCTTCCTCCTCTCTCGAGACCGCTTGCTGCGAGTCTCTCGAGCTGTCCCTGCTCCACTTCGAAGAGGTCTGTGTAGTATTTCCGTTCCTTAAACATTGTTCTTGTTCTTTCTTTCGCTTGCGGCGACGCGCTTCTCATATTCAGTGTGCATCGCCTGGATCTTGCTGAAGGTCTCAGGGTCGCGGACGGTGACGCCGTCCTCCTTTGGCCCTTCAGCGACCACCTTGAAAGGGATGTTGGTGTTGTCTGCAAGCATCCATCTGTCGCAGACAGGTATGTACTCCCTGAGCAGGTAGTGCAGTCCCACCCAGTAGCGTCTCCGGATGGTTCCTTCCTCGATGTTGTGGCCCCCTGCCGTGACCCTTGCCTTCACTCGCTCGACTGCCATGTCGGGAGATGCGATCCACATGTAGAAGACAGTTACGATGTAGCCTTCGGCATGTGCGCGGTCTATGATCTTCATCAGGGACCTGGTCGCCAGTGTCGTCTCGATGCAGAAATCCTCCTTTCTCTCGAGGAGATAGTGGATCTTCATCAGCATGTAGCGGCTGGCGGAGATGTAGGCGCTTTCCGGCTGGAACGGCGAGAGGCTCTTCGCGAATTCGTCAGAGTTGACGAACTGGCGGCAGTTGAACATCTGCGGCAGCAAGGCGTACGAAGCTGTAGTCTTGCCTGAACCGTTGCATCCGGATATGATGTACATCCTCGGCATCAGTCTTCCTTCTTCTCCTTCGGGTGCGTCACTCCGTAGCCGAACAGGGCGAAATCGCCCTTGCAAGGATCTCCGGGGAATATTTCCTCGAAGGCGGATGTTATCTCTTCCACGGTGACGATGTCCTTCTGCCTCCTGGAAGTCAGCCCCAGGGCAGTCGCGACATCATGCACGTGGACGTCCAGCGGGATCAGCAGGCTGGCCGGGTCGGTGTCTTTCCAGACCCCGAGATCGACCTTCCCGTCATCCCTGACCATCCATCTGCGCATCATGTTGATCTTCTTGTTCGGAGCCTTGGCGTCCGGCTTCTGGCCGTAGATGAGCTCCCTCATCCCGCCCTGGCTCAGATGCTCCAGTGTTGGATATTCCTCGTAGACAGCCTTCAGGCGGCTGCAGATTGCGGCAACGTCGCTCCACTTGACTGTCCTGTGGATGCTTGTCGGGTCGTCTTTCCAGCCCCCGCGCATGACATAGTCGTACGGGTGCCAGTCCATGTGGTCGAAGAGCCTTGTGCAGTCTCGCACGATCATCGCCCTGCGCCCCCATGCGAAGTGGGCGGCGAAGACTGCGCTGACCTCGATGTCCTTCTCAGTGCACCTTCCCTGGGTACAGAGTTCCTGGAACCGTGTGGGGAAGGCTATCGGGTCTTCCTGGAAGTACTGCCTGTCGTTGTAGGTCTCTGCCCAGGCTGCAAGCCGGCTGCGTGTTGCCTTGTCCATGCTAGTCCGTCGCTGATTCGATACGTTTCATCATTGCGAACATGAATCCTGCCGAAAGCAGGCAGAGGACCATGAACACTGCCCAGACCACCCAGACAGGAAGTGGTCCCCAGAGGTAGCCGCCGATCTGGACAAGAAGGTTTCCTGCAGCTGTTGCCACAAACCATCCTCCCATCATCATTCCCTTGTACTTCGGAGGGGCTACCTTGGACACGAACGAGATTCCCATCGGACTGAGGAGAAGCTCTCCGAATGTGAGGATGAGGTAGGTGGAGATCAGCCAGTTCGGAGAAGCGAATGTTCCGGCTTCACCTGCAAGCTTCTGTGCGTCTGGGGTGTTGAGACCGAGTGAGCCGATGACCATCACCAGGTAGGCGATTGCAGCCACGAGCATTCCCAGGGCGATCTTCCTCGGTGCTGATGGCTCCTTTCCCTTCTTTGCCATCGAGCCGAAAAGGGCGATGCTGACAGGGGTGAGCGCAATCACGAAGCATGCGTTGAAGTGCTGGAAGATCGGTGCGCTGATCTCGACAGGGCCGTCGAGCCTGGTGTATTTCCAGATGAGGACAGCGATGGCTGCAACGATTGCTGCGATGGCTGTTCCCTTGCCTTTGGCTGTCTTGCTGTCATGGATCATGAATCCTCCGTAGACAATCACGATCAGCATGATGAGGTTGACGACATCGAAGCTCATTGCCTGGATGCCGGTGCTGCTCTTGGCTGTGAACTGGTCGGCGAAGAATGTCAGTGTGAGACCGTTCTGCTGGAAGGCCATCCAGAAGAAGATGACGACGGCGAAGACGAGGCAGAGAGCCACGATCCTGCTCTTGGTCTCTTCTGGAGAGAGCTCCTTGACGGCTGCCGAGCTGGCTGCGTCTGCCTTCTTCTGCCCGCCTTCCACGTGCTTGAATGTGCTTCGGAAGGCATAGTAGATGCCGATCGACAGGACAAGTGCAGCGCAAGCAACGGCGAATGAGAAGTGGTAGGCATCGTTCGAACTGAATCCGATGGACTCTGCCCAAGCCTTGATCTTGATCGCAGCGGTAGGGGCGAACATGGCGCCGACGTTGATGGCCATGTAGAAGAGAGAGAAGCCTGAGTCCCGCCTGGACTCATATTCGGGATCGTCGTAGAGGTTTCCGACCATCACCTGGAGGTTGCCCTTGAACAGTCCCGTTCCCATGCTGATGAGCAGCAGGGCAAGTCCCATGACGGCGAGTGCTATCCTGTCACCTCCCATAGGGATCGACATGACGAGGTAGCCGAGGAACATCACGATGATTCCGATGGTGACCATCTTCCCGTAGCCGAACCTGTCTGCCAGGATTCCGCCTACCAGCGGGAGGAAGTAGACCAGCGCGAGGAACACGCTGTAGATGACGCCGGCCTGACCCTCGGTCAGCCCGAAGTTCGCTCCGAGAAAGAGCGAGAACACGGCCAGCATGGTGTAGTAGCCGAAGCGCTCACCAGTATTGGCGAGCGCGAGGGCATAAAGACCTTTCGGTTGTCCTTTGAACATAGTCGAAAGAATATGTGGGTGCTAGGCCTTGGTGATCTTCTCGAGCCACTTTACCATGCCGAGCATGACGCTCATTGCGACGAGGCAGATGCAGAGGAAAACCATCCAGCACTTCCAGATCGGCCATGCATTGTACATGAGTGGTCCAACGAAGATGAAGAGGTTTCCGATAGCGGTTGCTCCGAGCCAGAGACCCTGGCAGAGACCCTGCATGTGCTTAGGTGCCACCTTTGAGACGAATGAAAGTCCGAGAGGGGAAATGAAGAGCTCTGCGACCGTGAGGAAGAAGTAGGTGAGGATGAGTACCCACCATCCTGCCTTGAGTCCTTCGGCCTCGGCTACAGGCATTGCGCGGAATTCCACACCTGATGCCCAGCCCATGGAGGCTGAGAAGATGGTGAGGAAGAGGTAGGCGATGCCGGTGATTCCCATACCGATGGCGATCTTCCTTGGGGTTGAGACTTCCTTGCCCTTGCGGCTGAATGCTGCGAAGATGGCCATGATGATCGGGGTGAGGACGATCACGAAGAACGGATTCACGGCCTGCCAGATCTCAGGTGCGATGGCGTCGGTCTTGACGAAGTCACGTGCGAAGAGGGACAGGGACTGTCAGTTCTGGTGGAATGAAAGCCAGAAGAAGATGCAGATGGCGAGCACTGCGAAGAGGGCTGCCATGCGCTGCTTGATCTCCTTTGCCATTGCTACCTTCTCTTCCTCGGTGTAGCCGACGACCTCCTTGGCGGCCTTCTTTGCAGGCTCAGGAAGTCCCTTCTTTGTGAGAAGGAAGATGGTGAGGGAAATGAGCATGGCTGCAACGGAGGCGATGAATGAGTAGTGGACGCCTTCGTTGAAGATCTGGAGATAGTTCTGGCAGAATGCTGCATCGACAACTGTGGCTGCGCCTCCGCTTACCTGCTGTGCAAGGTTGGTGAGGTTGGCCATCTGCTCTGCAGGGAGGTTGCCTCCATTGTCGAGGAACTGGTGGCAGAGTGAAGGAAGACCTGCGTTGTAGATGAGGTCATGGCTCTTGAGCCACCAGCTGCGGAGCAGGGGAGCGACGAACGGAGCGATGAGACCGCCCACGTTGATGAAGACGTAGAAGATCTGGAATCCGGAGTCGCGCTGTCCCTTGGCCTTTGCCAGTGCCTCTGGACCCTTTGCGGCAGCCTCTGCCTCGAAGTTGTCATAGATCTGGCCGACCATTGCCTGGAGATTGCCCTTGAAAAGACCGTTTCCGAAGGCGATCAGGAAGAGGGCGAGACAGGTGAAAGGAAGGAGCCATGATCCGTTTGAGGAAGTTGCAGTGATCGGGACGGACAGGCATACATAGCCCAGAGCCATGATGATGAGACCGGTCTGGATTGTTCCCTTGTAGTTCTGAGTGCGGTCGGCGATGATACCGCCCACGAGGCTCAGGACGTAGATTCCGCAATAGAAGAATGAGTAGATGAGAGCACTGGTCTCATCCGGGATTCCGAACTTCGAGCAGAGGAAAAGGACGAGGACGGCATTCATGATGTAGTAGCCGAAACGCTCTCCCATGTTGCTCAGGGCTGCTGCAAGCAGGCCTTTAGGATGGTTCTTGAACATAATTATTGGTTGTTTGTTTGATTTGACGCATTCAAACCTCTAATATACGAATAACTGGCGGACTATCCAAATCTTGCTCCTGTTGCTCCTATGTCACGAACTTTTTACTATATTTGTGATTCAGGTCAATCATCTGGAACTACATGAAGGCTGGTACATACATCATAGGAGGCTTGATGAGGGCGCTTGCCGCCCTTCCGCTCAGCTTCCACTATGCGTGGTCGGGATTCTTCGCCTGGCTGATCAGGGATGTCATGCACTACCGCCGCGAGCTCGTCATGCTCAACCTTGCCAGGTCTTTCCCTGACAAGAAGTACAAGGAACTCAAGAAGATATCCAACAGGTTCTACAAGCATTTCGGCGAGATCATCGCCGAAGCTGTATGGTTCGGAGGCTGCCGCAACAGGGAAAGGCTCAGGAAGAAGCACCTTGTGGAGATCACTAATTCTGAAGTCCTGGAGGCTGCCTATGAGTCTTCTCCGGGTGTGATCATCATGAATTCCCACTGCGGCAACTGGGAGCTTCTGGGAGGCTACGAGAACTATGACTACCTCAGGGGCTACACCGACAGGCTCGACAGGAACAATCTCGTCGTTGTCTACAAGCATCTCACCAGCAAGGTCTGGGATGAGATCATGGGACTCAACAGATGCGCCCCTGTGCTCCGCGGAGGGTTTGACGGCTATGTCAGCTCCACCGAGGTCCTCCGTCATGCGATCAGCAACCGCGACAGGAAGAAGGTCTATCTCTTCCCGACGGACCAGTGCCCGTACAAGAACTCCACGGTCGACGAGACTGTCAGTTTCATGCACCAGGACACCAAGACCATGCTCGGTGCGGCGTCCATCGCCCATAAGTTCGGTTTCAGCGTGCTCTACATGAACATGGTTCCAGTCGAGCGCGGGCGGTACGAGTGGACATTCACCGAAATCTGCAGGGACGCCTCCGCGATCAAGCCCCATGACCTGATGCAGCGCTTCTACGAGCTTCTCCAGGAAGACATCGAGAAGACTCCGTGGAACTACCTGTGGACACACAACAGATGGAAGAAATAGCTTAAAGGGAAAACAAAATCAGAGAATATGAAGATCAATGGAATCATCGCGTCACTCTGCATCGCCGGAGCGATCGCAACCCCAGGAAGGATGTCCGCCCAGGATGTGGCCGGTACGGTTTCCTATGCCCTTCCTCAGACCACGATCGTCTTTGAGGTCGAGGCTGTCAAGGAATATTTCTATGCGGGACCTTATGCCAGGTATGCCCAGAAGTATCTTGGCGTGGATGCAAGGCAGGAGGATGAGACAACCTGCCATCTCACCAGCGTGAAGATGACGCCTGTGATCGAGGCTGACCAGAGCTCAAGGTACTATCTCAATCTCGACAAGGGCTCGTCGTCGTTCCTTTCCCTCTGTTCCCAGGGACTCATCGCTGTCGCTGACGGCAACTTCGGAAGTGGTTCCGAGTGGAGATTCGCCTCTCAGGCCAATGCCGATTTCTCCGACAAGGGAGTCAGCTCGAACCTGACATCCGAGGCGACCACCCTCTACCGCGGCGTCAAGGATGATGCCTCGTTCAACAGGGTCGGCGTTCAGCAGAACATGATCGTCCAGAAGAGCCTCGAGCAGCGTGCGCAGGAGGCAGCCAACACTATCTTCGACCTCCGCAAGAAGAGGATCCAGATCGTGACCGGCGACACCGACGCTACCTACAGCGGCGAGGCGATGGGCTCGGCCCTCGCTGAGATCGCCGCCCTCGAGAAGGAGTACATGTCGATGTTCATCGGCTACAGCGACTTCCAGACGCAGACCCTCAAGTGCGACGTTGTTCCTGCCAAGGACAGCAAGACTCAGAAGTACATCGCCTTCAGGATCTCCGACACCGATGGCATCGTGGCCGCGGACAATGTCTCCGGAAGTCCATACGTGCTCGAGCTCGAGCCTCAGAAGTTCGCCGATCCATCCGGCAAGCCGACAGTGTCCAAGAGCCCTGTCGCCATCTACAGGGTGCCGTCGATCTGCAAGGTCAGGCTTTCGGACGGCATCAATCCTATCCTTCAGGACAGGATCGCTGTCTACCAGCTCGGTACGGAATGCTATTTCCCACTTGGAAAGTAAAAAGGAAAACAATCAAATCATAATACCATGACTATCAAGGATCTTCAACCAAAGGCCGTGTGGGAGAACTTCTATGGCCTTACCAGGGTCCCGCGTCCATCCAAGCATGAGGAGAAGGTGCAGGAGTATCTTCTCCAGTGGGGCAAGGACAACGGGATCGACGTCAAGAGAGACAAGACCGGCAACATCATATTCACCGCTCCTGCGACTCCTGGAATGGAGCACCGCAAGGGGGTGATCATGCAGGCTCACATGGACATGGTCCCTCAGAAGACCGCCGAGACCGTCCATGACTTCCTTACCGACCCTATCGAGACCCAGGTCCTCGACGGATGGGTGGGAGCAAAGGGAACCACGCTTGGCGCCGACAACGGAATCGGTATCGCACTCGCTCTCTCGGTGCTTCAGGACAAGACTCTCAGGCATGGACCTCTCGAGGTGCTCGTCACCTACGATGAGGAGACCGGAATGTCGGGAGCGAATGCCCTGGAGGCAGGAGTCCTCAAGGGTGACATCCTTCTCAACCTCGATTCGGAGGATGAAGGCGAGCTCTGCACCGGATGCGCCGGTGGTCTCAACGGCCTCGCGGACTTCACCTACAGGTCTTATCTCTGCCCTGAAGGCTATGCTGGCTACAGGATCGCAGTCAAGGGTCTCAAGGGTGGACACTCCGGAATGGACATCTCCCTCTTCCGAGGCAATGCCAACAAGATCGTCTGCCGCATCCTCAATGCACTCATCTCTGAATATGATGTAAAGGTGGCTTCAATCACCGGAGGATCCCTCCGCAATGCCATCCCGTTCGAGGCAGAGGCTGAGATTCTCGTGCCTTCAAAGGATGCCGCCAAGGTCAAGGCCCTCGTCGAGAAGAAGTTCGCCGAGAGCAAGTTCGAGTACCAGTACTCAGACCCTGACGCCGCACTTGAATATTCAAAGCTCGCGAAGCCTGCACAGAGGTACATCAGCCCTAAGGTCATCGCCAATGCTGTCAAGGCCATCCTTGCATGCCCTCATGGAGTCGAGAGGATGAGCGATACCCTTCCTGGACTTACCGAGACTTCTACCAACATGGCAATGGTCCGCACCGAGAAGGGCCATCTCACCGTGACCTCTCTCACCCGCAGCTCGATCGATGCAGCAAAGCTCGCGCTTTCGGATGCGATCCAGAGCGTCTTCGAGCTCGCCGGAGCAAAGTACACCACATCAGGCGGCTACAGCGGCTGGACTCCTGTCCTTGGAACTCCGATGATCAAGGTCCTTGAAGACACTTACAAGGGTCTTTCCGGAAAGGATCTCAAGATCACGGCGACCCATGGCGGTCTCGAGTGTGCAATCATGGGCGCCAAGTATCCTAACTGGGAGATGGTTTCCATCGGACCTACCATCGTCCATCCTCACTCACCTGACGAGCGTGTGAAGATCGACACTGTCGAGATGGTGTGGAAGTTCCTCACAACTGTCCTCGAGAACATTCCTGTCAAGTAACTTCTTGGCATTTAGGAAAATAATTGCTATATTTGCAGTCCCTTACGGTCGGCATACGGCCCGTGGGGACTGTATTTTATTTATTATCAAACAATTACGTAACATGTTAAAACAGTACGAAACCGTTTTCATTGCTACTCCCGTTTTGTCTGATCAACAGATGAAGGAAGCGGTTGCAAAGTACACCAAGCTTATCGCTGACAACGGCGGTGAGGTCGTGTATGAGGAGAACTGGGGTCTCAAGCAGCTGGCATATCCAATCCAGCACAAGACTTCAGGTTTCTATTATCTTATCCAGTTCCAGGCAGAGCCTGCATTCATCGAGACTCTCGAGACTCAGTATTTCCGTGATGAGAGAATCATCAGGTTCCTTACTGTCGCTCTTGACAAGCATGCAGTTGCTTACGCTGCCAAGAGAAGGGAGAACAGGGCTGCCAAGGCTGCCGCAAAGGTTGAGCCTGCAGCAGAGGCTGCTCCAGCAGCAGAGGTTGAAAACGCTTAATCAAGGAGGAAACGACTATGGCACAGAATGACGCACAGAACGGTGGAATCCGTTATCTCAATCCTCCTACAGTAGAGGTTAGGAAGAAGAAGTACTGCCGTTTCAAGAAGGCAGGCATCAAGTATGTTGATTACAAGGATCCTGAGTTCCTCAAGAAGTTCCTCAACGAGCAGGGTAAGATTCTCCCTCGCCGTATCACCGGTACTTCACTCAAGTTCCAGAGGAAGGTTGCACAGGCTGTCAAGAGGGCTCGCTCCATCGCTTTGCTTCCTTACGTAACTGACCTTCTCAAGTAAAATAGGAGAGCGCAATTATGAAAATTATTCTTAAGAAAGAAGTTGCCAATCTCGGCGAGGCCGGAGATGTGGTAGAAGTAAAGGCTGGTTACGCTCAGAACTATCTTATCCCTCAGGGATACGCTATTGCAGCTACAGTTTCTGCACTCAAGATGCGTGAGGAGACCATCCGTCAGAGAGCACACAAGGAGGCTAAGCTCGTTGCTGATGCCGAGGCTCTCGCAGCTAAGATCGCAGCTACACCTGTAAAGGTTGCCGTAAAGGTCAGCGAGACTGGCAAGATCTATGGTTCAGTAACTTCAGCTCAGCTCGCCGAGGCTCTTCAGGCTGTTGGCATCGAGGCTGACAAGAAGAACATCACTCTTCCTGAGGTCGCAGGTCTTGGTGAGTATGAGGCAGTTGTCAAGTGCTACAAGGCTGTCAAGGCTGCTCTCAAGTTCGAGGTTGTCGCTGAGTAATCATTTCGGCTGAACAATATCTTACAAGCCGTCCATCCGGGCGGCTTGTTTTTTTAATCCTGTTTTATTCCATGGACAGAAGGGAGTTCATAAGAACATCGTCATTGCTTGCAGGGCTGCTCTGTTCGACTGAGTGGGCGGATGCTTTCGCTGCGGGAACGAAGGACCGTTTGGCCGGCAGGAAGTGGTCCGGCTGGAAGAAAGGTCATTTCCAGGTACATTTCATCTACACTGGTGTGGGTGAGTGCATGTTCATGATTTTCCCGGACGGGACATCAATGCTTCTGGATTGCGGTGACCATGATGCAATAGGAAGAGGTCCTCTTGCCGTGCCTGTGCTTCCGGACAGTTCCCGCCATTCCGGGGAATGGATTGCCAGGTATGTACAGAAGGTGAATCCGTGTGGGAATCATGTGGACTACATGATGCTTTCGCATTATCACAGCGACCATGCCGGCTGCAGTGCATTCTCTGCAGGAAGCGAGGTCCGGGATGGGGAAGAGTACCACTTCAGCGGTTTTTCCCAGGCTGCTGAGTACCTGCATTTCGACAAGGCCATAGACAGGGCCTGGCCGGATTATGATGATCCAAGGCCTCTGCCTGAACAGTCGGATGGAGTCGTCGGGCACATGAAGGGATTCTACAGGTATCAGTCAGAGCATAATGGGATGAAGGTCGAGAAGTTCCGTCTCGGGTCATCTGACCAGGTTGTTCTGCTAAAGGATCCAGATTCATTCAAGTCATTCTCTGTCAGGAACATCTGCGGCAATGGAAGACTGTGTTCCGAAGATGGCAGGATCATCGATCTCTATTCGGACCGCCTGAGGAAGCATCCTGATGCCTGGCTGAATGAGAATGGGATGAGTCTGGGGTACATATTCACTTATGGGAATTTCAAGTTCTTCACGGCCGGTGACTTCTCCGATGAGTGGAAGGAGGATGATGGCACTCTGTTCAAGACGGAGGATGCCCTTGCTTCAGTCTGCCCCGAGGTCAATGTCGCTAAGATCAACCACCATGGCTATCGTTCCATGACTCCTGCGTTGCTTTCTGCCCTTCGGGCCAGGGTCTATGTAAGCTGTGTCTGGGATCAGCTGCACAATCTTCCGGAGGTCATGTCGATGGTCTCTGACCGCAGCATCTATCCCGGCGATCGCCTGATCTGCCCTGGCATCATGCCTGAGGAGCGGAGGAACGCCGATGCTGGCTCTCCATGGCTTGATGATGTTGCTCCCGAATCATTCGAAGGCGGTCATGTGGTCCTTGATGTCGGGAGGGGAGGGAAGCGATACTCCATAAGCTATCTGACCGCCATGGACGAGTCCATGACGGTCAGAAGTGTGATGCATTTCAAGGCTTGATCCTTATCTGGCTTCCTTTACGAGCCATTTGAAGATTGCTTCCCAGGATTTGTTTGCCTCTACAAGTTTTTCTGGATGGAACTGGACGGCGAGGATCTTCGGTCTCTTACCCTCACTCTGGAAGGCCTCCACAACTCCGTCTGTCGACATGGCAATCACTTTCAATCCCTTGCCTGGCGCTTTGACGGCCTGGTGGTGGAATGTGTTCACATTCAATGTCTCAGACTTCATGAGGGAGTAGAGGAGGGAATTCCTGTCGACTTTGATTTCGTGGGTTGGAACCTCTCCAGGCTCCGTCTGTCTGTGGTGTACGTTCATCTGCGCCGGGAGGTCCTGATAGAGTGTCCCTCCAAAGACGATATTTAGAAGCTGCTCACCCCTGCAGATGCCAAGGATCGGCTTCTTCATGCGGATCGCTGCCCTGGCGTAGGCGATGTCGCTTGTGTCCCTGAAGCCATTTACCTTCCCGAGGGCCGGATGCCTTTCCTCTCCGAAGATTGCCGGATCGTAGTCCTCGCCTCCGGTGAAGACCACTGCATCCATCTTCTTCATTGCTTCCTCGATCACGTCCACGTCCTTGGTGCATGGAAGGAGTACAGGGATGCCTCCGGCCTTCGTGATCGCCTGGATGTAGCTGAATCCCACGCTGCTCTTGTCCTTTCCGCCTCCGCATGAAATGCCAATCATCGGCTTGCGTGCTGCCTGGAGGCTGATGCTCAGCAGCATGAGCGCTGCTGCAGCAATGATTCTGATGTTCTTACTCATATCTTTCTTTGTTTATTCTCTATCTTGCCTTGGCGATGAACCATCTGAAGACCTCGTTCCATTCTTCATGGCTCTTGATCATCTCTTCCGGATGGAACTGGATGCCGATTATGATCTGACCCTTGCCCGTGTTCTGGTAGGATTCAACGATCCCATCCTTGGACATCGCAGTTACCCTCAGTCCGTTACCGATCTTCTTGACGGCTTGGTGATGGGTCGAGTTGACTTCTACCGTGGTGGCCTTCATGAGGCCATATAGCACGGAATCCGTTTCCAGTGTTGCCTCGTGCATCGGCTCGCTGACAGGTGGCGCCTGCGTGTGGACAACTCCCTTCTGCGATGGAAGGTCCTGGTACAGAGTTCCTCCGCATGCTACGTTGATCAGCTGTGAGCCTCTGCATATCGCCATGACAGGAATCCTGGTGCCAAGCACCGCACTTGCATATTCAAAGTCGCTTGCATCGCGCAGGTCGTTGACTGTCCCGAGCTGGGGGAGTGGAGCCTCACCGTAGCGCGCAGGATTGACATCCTCCCCGCCTGTGAATATGATGGCATCGAGACTCTTCACGATCTCGCGGACAGCTGCTGCATTGGAGGTGCATGGCAGGAGGACCGGTATGCCTCCTGCTGCCAGGACTGCCTTGACGTAAGAGTTCTCCATTGTGCTGACAGCGTCGTTCCCTCCGCAGGTGATCCCTACAAGAGGTTTCTTCCTTGCCTGCATGGTCATACAGGTGAGGATCATGACGACGATGATTGCTGTTCTCCTGATGTTCATCTCGATCTTCGATTCGCATGTTAAAGATAGTGAATTATTCTCATGAACAGAAAGAAAGGATGGCAGAGATTGCCATCCTTCCCTGTCGAGCGGGATGATCCGCGTGTTGTTCGATTCTATTAGAGTGAATCTCCGAAGTCTTCCTTGAACTTCTCGACAAGCTTCTCCTGCCAGTTGCCGATCTCCTTCATTGTTCCGAAGAAGAAGCGGAGAACC
>JAGHSC010000135.1 GCA_018066065.1 Candidatus Cryptobacteroides faecihippi | reverse complement strand
GCCCAGATCAGGAAGGCCCAGAACGGCGCACGCCAGGAGGAGATCGCAGGAGCCTACGAGCTTTACCAGCAGGCACTCGTCCAGGAGGACGTCATGAAGAAGTCATTCGAAAGAGTCCAGAAGCTCTTCGACGAGAAGGTCATAGCCGCCCAGAAGTACGACGAGACAAAGGCGAAGTACGAGGCAGCATGCGCCCAGACACTTGCAGCGAAGAGCAGGTACGACATGGCTCTCAAGGGTGCGCGAACCGAGGACAAGGCCGCAGCACAGGCTCTCGTGGAGCAGGCTGAAGGCGCAGTCATGGAAGTCGAAGCCTATCTCAGCGAGCTCTACCTCACATCACCTGCTGACGGAATCATCTCTGCAACCTTCCCGAAGGTCGGCGAGCTTGTCGGAACTGGTTCCCCTGTCGCATCGGTAACCGACCTCAACGACATCTGGTTCACCTTCAACATCCGTGAGGACGACCTCCACAGCATGAAGCAGGGCGACAGGATCAACCTCATGATCCCGGCCCTCGACGGCAAGATGATCACCGCCGTGGTCAACTACATCGCAGTACGCGAGTCCTACGCAACATGGAAGGCGACCAAGGCAACCGGTTCCTACGATGCAAAGACATTCGAAGTCAGGGCCGTACCTGAGACCGCCGTCGAAGGCATCCGTCCAGGCATGAGCGCAATCCTCAAGTAAGTACTGCAATGAAAACCTGGCAAAGAATATTCGCGGTGATCCGCCGTGAACTGAGAATCATCAGGCAGCGTCCTGTGTACATCCTCGGTTCGGTCGGAGTGGTCGCATTCTGCGCCGTGTTCTTCCTCACATTCTTCGGCAAAGGTCTGCCAGAGAACATCCCGATCGGAATCGTGGACAACGACAACTCGTCCACTTCCAGGAACTTCTGCCAGCAGATGGAAGCCACACAGCTTGGAAAGGTCGTCCTCTACGACAGCTTCAGCGAAGCGAGAAAGGACATGACCCGCGGCGAGCTGGCGGCAGTCTGCGTCATCCCGGAAGGAATGAACGCGGAGATCCAGGCCAGCAGGCAGCCGAAGATCACATTCTACACGAACGGGCTGTACTATGTGGGCGGAGCATTGGCATGGAAGGACATCCTGCAGATGGTCAACCTGACAAACGGAGCCGTCCAGAGGCAGGTGCTCAGGATGAAGGGTTACAATGATTCACAGATCATGGGAATGATCAGGCCTGTGGACATCGACACCCACCAGATCGGGAACCCCCAGACCAACTACAGCTTCCTGCTTTCCGGAATGCTGATCCCGGCCGTGATCGCAATGTGCGTCATGATGATCCTCATCTACTCCATGGGTGCCGAACTTAAGTTCGGAACGTCAAGGCACCTGCTCACGACAGCAGGCGACTCGATAATGGTCGCCCTGGGTGGAAAGATCATCCTGTGGACGGTAATCTTCAGCGTCATCGGAGGAACAACCATCTTCCTGCTCTACCACTGGATGCACTTCCCGATCGCAGGCTCCATCTGGAACATGCTGCTGAACATGTTCCTGCTGGTGATCTCGACCGAGGCTGTCGCCATCTTCATCCTGGAGATGATCCCTATCCCGAGACTGGCACTGAGCCTGGGTGCGCTCTTCAGCGTACTCAACATCTCACTGGCCGGATTCTCATTCCCGACCGAAGGGATGCCGGCCTGCGTGCAGGCATTCGAGGGCATGTTCCCGCTCCGCCACTACTATCTCTTCTACGCCAAGGAAGTGGTCCATGGGACCGGCTTCGCAGGATGGTGGACTGAAGTAGTCCACTACCTTATCTTCCTGCTTGTCCCGTTCATCGGCATCCTCAGGCTCAAGAAGGCATACATACATCAGAATTTCCCTAAAGACTAGAAGATCATGAAGAATACATTCCTCAAGGATTGGTTCAAGGACGCATTCGACATAATGGCCCATGAACTCAAGCAGATCGGAAAGGACGGAGGCGTGCTTCTGATCTTTCTGGCGGCAGGACTCATCTACCCCCTCCTCTACAACGTGGTCTACCTCAACGGAACGGTCTCCGACGTACCTGTGGCAGTGGTCGACAATGCCGACTGCCAGGACAGCCACCGCTTCATCAGGGAGATCGACGCGACTCCGGAGCTCAGCGTGGCCGCCAAGTGCGTGAACATGGAGGAAGCCCGCAGGCTGATGGAAGAGCGCAAGGTCAACGGAATCATCATGTTCCCGCGCGACTTCGGCGCCAAGCTGGCAAGGATGGAGACATCGACATTCTCGATCTACGCCGACATGTCCAGCTTCCTGTTCTACAAGAGCGTGCTGATGGGAACCAACTTCGTGATGCTGCACGAGATAGGACAGATCCAGATGGAGAGGTACGCAATGGCCGGACTCACCGGGCAGGAGATCTCGCAGCTGGTCAAGCCGATCGGCTACGACGACAACAACCCTTTCAACAGGGCATTCGACTACAGCTTCTTCCTCATCTCGGCGATCCTGATGATCATCATCCAGCAGGTCATGTTCTACGGAATGTCCATGCTGGCAGGAACCCAGAGGGAAAGGAACCACAGCTTCGCCTCGCTGCCTGACAAGCTCAGCGGCCACGGCGTGGTGAGGGTCCTCCTCGGACGCGGAGGCGCCTACTGGCTCATATTCATGGGCATCGGGCTATATGTCTCATTCATAGTTCCTTCCCTGTTCGGAATCCCGCAGAGAGGTCGCTTCGTGGACATCTTCAACATGCTTCTGTTCTACGTGACGGACTGCGTGTTCTTCAGCATGGCCTGGAGCAGCCTGATCACACGAAGGGAGTCTGTGTTCCTGCTGTTCCTGTCGATGTCTCCTGTGGCTGTGTTCCTCAGCGGATGCTCATGGCCTACCGTCGCATTCCCTGGCTTCTGGAAGCTGTTCTCCTACATCTTCCCATCCACCTTCGGAGTGCAGGCGTTCATGAATATGAGCACTGCGGGAGGCGACATGGCGACGGCGCACAGCCAGATGATCGTGATGATCGTGCAGACAATCACCTACTTCCTGATCAGCTACATCGCGATCTTCGTCGAGAACTGGATCATCAGGCACAAGGAAGAAATCCGCGAAAGACGCGAACGCCTCGCAGCAAGGGTCGGCATCGACCGCGAGAAAGACGCCAGGATCATCAGCGGACAATGATACTCTCCCCCGTCAGGGGATGACAGAATGACAGGCGGGAAGCATGCAGACAGAGTCGGGTGACAGGTTGTCCACCCGCCTCGGAGCATGGTGTCCCGCTTGCTCCTCCGTAAAGGGTGTCACCCAGGATCGGGGATGCAAGTCCCTGGGCATGGGCGGCATGCACCCTCAACTGATGGGAGCGGCCAGTCTGCGGATGGAAGACAACCGCCCGCAGGCCTCCACCCGCGGATTGCGAAGGCCCGCATGGGGCAGCAAGGCCGAAGTGTCTGAATATCCGCACGGCTTCAGCTCCTTCCGCGAAGCGGTACTCCGTCACGGCGGGCTTGCCCTGCACCGCGTCAACCTTCTGGCGAGGCTTGTCCTCGTGGTCAGGCGCGAGTGGAAGGTCGATGATGCCTTCGTGAGGGGCGATCGTTCCGGAAGCACCTGGAGTACAGACGATTGCGATGTACTCCTTTTGCACCTGGCGCTCCTCGAACTGGCGCTGCAGGGCAACCTGGGCGCGGCGTGACTTCGCGAAGACCATCAGGCCGGACGTGTCCTGGTCGAGACGGTGGACCTGGAAGACAGAAGGGATGCGGGAGGCCAGCCAGGTCTCGAGGGAAAGGAGGCCATCAAGGCCCGGGACGGCCGGCATCCCGGAAGGCTTGTCGACCACGACGATCGATTCATCCTCGAAAAGTATCCTCGGCTCCCCGTGTGGGGCGACGGCGGACCCCAGGCCGAGGCCTTCAAGCATGAAACCCAGCAGCGGGCCGCACTTCCAGGAGCAGGCAGGATAGAACCGGCCCTGCGCGCGGACCGGCCCGAAAGGAGACCTTCCGTACCAGAGTTCTCCAATCTCAAGTGGTTCAAGGCCATTAAGATAGGCATACTGCAACAACTTCGGTGCAGCACAGTCTCCGGCAGCGGCCGGAGGCAGGATTCCCTTCTGCGCAAAGATGTCGAGGACGCTCTTGCGCTCCCCTCTCGCATTGCAGAGGACATACTGCCCGAAGGTCCATTTCTGGAGCTTGACTGACTCCATCGCGCGGGCAAGCCTGAGCTGCGAGATTTCCTCTTCGGGAGCTCCCGAGGCGACAGCTTCATCGACCGCGCGGTTCATCGCTCCGATCTCCTCTTCCGTCTCTCGGAACGGTCCCACCGTCACATCGTAGACGGGCGGCACGAAGCACTTGAATATTCGCTGAGGCATCTGGACGCCGACGGCAAGGTCGGAGCGCTTGCCCGAGTAGGCCAGCTCCCAGCCCTTGGAATGGATGAGGA
>JAGHSC010000171.1 GCA_018066065.1 Candidatus Cryptobacteroides faecihippi | reverse complement strand
CAGATCCCGACAGTTTTAACTTCTCTAAGAAATCAACGCTCTCGTTTATCAAATTTCTCGGTACTTGCTTGTACTTCCTTCAGTCTTTTCAATGATCTTGTGTTGTTCCCATCCGTGTTCCGAACGGGATTGCAAAGGTAGGCACTTTTTTTAAACTGGCAAACTTTTTTTTACTTTTTTCGATTTTTTTTGACTAAATCGATTCTAGCCTGCAGTTCCCAGGTCCTGATCCTATCCTTATATGTGTTATTGGCGTTCACTTTCTCTATTTCAAGAGCCGCATCGGAGTTTCCTTCCCACCTTCTGCAGTCGTAGACCACATCGTAGATCCTGCCGATCTGGTACTCGCGGCTCACGCGCAGACCCACCGCATAGTCCTCACCATACTTCGTCGTCGGGAAGTTGAACTGACGCAGAAGAGGGACGTAGAAGCCCCTCGGAGCTCCAAGGCCATTGATGCGGAGAGCATTGTTGCGCCCGTTCTCAGGCGTCCACTCCCTGTGGTCGATCACTCCCGGAGGGAGAGTCTGCATGTTGAAGTCTGTCATGCGGTAGGTTCCGACCACCATCGCGCACTTCTGCTCATGGAAGGCATCGATGAACTTCTGGACGGTCGTCTCGTCATGATAGACATCGTCGGAATCAAGCTGGATGGCATAGCGGCCGCACTTTGGATGATGCAGGGCGACGTTCCAGTTGCCTCCAATGGCATGGTAGGTCCTGTCCTGAGCCACATAGACCAGCTTCGGATCATCCACGAAGCTCTTGATCACATCGACAGAGCCATCCGTGGAGTTGTCATCCACCACAATTACATTATACTTGAAAGAGCATTCCTGCGAAAGAGCCGATTTGATGGCATCGCCTATGGTGCGGACCCTGTTCTTGCAAGGGATGATGACGGAAGCCTCGTACTCGAACTCCTCCTCCGAGATCTCGACCTCCTTGAAGACCGGTTCGAGGTAGCCTCCGATGTCCTTCAGGTGAGCGGTGCAAGCCTTCTCCATCTCGATCTGCACGGAACGGTTCTTCGGGTCCACATAGTCGAAGAGCTTCTCCCCCGACTTGCGGGTGTCGGTCTCGATATCATAATAAAGGTACTCGTTGATGTGCACGAGCTCCCCCTTCTGGGAAACCTTCAGGCGAAGGTCATAGAGTCCCACGTATGAATATTCAGTGTCCATCCTGGAGACAGCCTCCAGAAGAGCGTCTGTCCTGAAGATGAGGATGGAGCCGAAGTCGAAGTCGTCGCGCAGCGCACCCATCTGGTAGTCGATGACAGGGGCCTGGGTGCTGCTCTCCCCCACCTGGTTGAAGTGGTCTGAATATACCATTGCGGCGCCTGTATCCTCAGCGACCGAAAGGAAGCGCTCGAGACCATAGAGGACAAATCTGAGTCCTGTTGTGCGGGTGCAGAGCATCGTGAACGGAGCGGTGGCCTTGGCCGCAATGGCCTTCATCGTGGCTGTGCTCTTGAATGTCGAGGCATCCATCCTGTTGACGGATGCAACCTCAGGCTGGCTCAGGAGAGAGGCCTCGATGGCCTCGGACTGAGAGACACTGGCAAATGGTATGAAGCAATCTATTCTTTTCATCTTTCTGTGTTGACGTGGAACGCAAATTTAAGAAAAACGCCTCAATATTTGGATAACATCGCCAAAAGGAGTAATTTTATCAGTTCAATACATATAATAATACAATGAGAAAAAACTTCGCCATGGCAGCGATGGCTGCCTTGACTGCAATCACGATCTCCGCCTCAGCGCAGGAGACCCCAAGATGGATCAGGAAGAACGCCATTTCACCAGATGGAACAAAGGTAGCCTTCTGCTACCAGGGTGACATCTTCACCGTCCCGGTGGCGGGAGGAAAGGCCCTGCAGGTAACAAGCAATTCAGCTTATGACTCAGACCCTGTCTGGACACCGGACAGCAAGAGCATCGTCTTCTCATCGACCAGGCTCGGCTCGAAGGATGTGTTCGTCACATCTGCTGAGGGCGGCGCCCCGAAGCGCATCACCGACTTCCCTGGAAACGAAATCCCGATGGCAGTCCTGGAGGGAGGAAGAGTCCTCTTCAGCGCAAGCATCCAGCCTGACGTCCAGTACGGAGGATTCCCAGGCAGCGCACAGCTCTGGCAGGTCTCGCTCGAAGGCGGAAGGCCGATGCCATCCACCTCGATGCCCGTCTCCACCATCAGCGTGAATGCAGCCGGAGAAGCCCTCTACGAGGACTACAAAGGCTATGAGGACCCTCTCAGGAAGCATCATACATCATCCGTCACGAGGGACGTGTGGTTCTACAAGCCTGCCTCTGCGCAGGATGCAAGGTTCCGCATGACCGGCGAAGGCACCTTCACCAAGCTCAGCTCATTCAACGGAGAGGACCGCAACCCTGTCTTCGCAGCCGACGGCAAGTCATTCTACTTCATCTCGGAGAGGAGCGGCATCCTCAATGTCCACAAGGGCAGCACAGACGCCCCCGGCAAGGACACTCAGATCACATCCTTCAAGGAAAACCCTGTCAGGCACCTTTCGGTGGCATCCGACGGAACGCTCTGCTTCTCATGGAACGGAGACCTCTACACCATGAAGGAGGGCTCGCAGCCAAGGAAGATCGAGATCACCGTGACAAAGGATGAGGACGAGAAGGAGATTGAATATCTCACCCTCGCGAATGCTTCCTCCATGGCAGTCTCACCGAATGGCAAGGAGATCGCCGTGGTCATCAGAGGCGATGTCTTCGTGACATCCGAGGAATACAAGACAACCAAGAGAATCACAAACACCCCTGAGCAGGAGCGCAATGTCAGCTTCTCGAAGGACGGACGCACTCTCTACTACTCATCAGAGCGCAACGGCCACTGGGGAATCTGGTCCACGACACTGGCAAGCAAGGAAGAGAAGTACTTCACCTACGCCACCAAGTTCGAGGAGAAGCTCGTCACGACCGAAGGCGAGACATGCTTCCAGCCTCAGGTCTCCCCTGACGGAGAATGGGTGGCATTCCTCCGCAACAGGACCGAGGTCGTGATCAAGAACCTCAAGGACGGAAAGGAGAAATCCCTGCTCAAGGACACGAACTACTCCTATTCAGACGGAGACCTCAGCTTTGCATGGAGTCCGGACAGCAAGTACATCCTTTCCGACTACCAGGGAGACGGAAGGTGGAACAACACCGACATCGCCCTTCTTGACATCGAGACTGGAGAAGTCACCGACCTCACCAGGAGCGGATACTCCGACGGTAGCTTCAGATGGGCTCTTGGAGGCCACGCAATGATCTGGGAATCAGACAAGAACGGTTACAGAAGCCACGGAAGCTGGGGCGCCGAGGGCGATGTCTACATCATGTTCTTCGACGGCAAGGAAATGACCAAGTTCTACCAGGACAAGGAGGACGCCGAGATCGAGAAGATGATTGCCGAGGGCGGAAAGGAGAAGACTCCTAAGCAGGAGGCAAAGGAAGAGAAGAAAGAGCAGAAGGATTCCATCAAGCAGGCAGAGAAGCCTAAGAAGATGGAACTTGACCTCGAGAACAGGGACAGCAGGACCAGGAGACTGACCAGGATCTCAAGCATGCTCGGAGACTTCTATCTCACCAAGGACGGAACGAAGCTGTTCTATGTCACCAGGCTCGAGAAGTCATCCGACCTCTGCATGATGGACATGAAGACAGGCGACATCAAGGTGGTCAAGAAGTCGGTCATGGGAAGGATTGTCCCTTCACCTGACGAGAAGAATCTCTACATCCTTGCGGGAGTATCGATCCAGAAGATCTCCACATCCGGTGGATCCCAGTCTATGATCTCCTTCAGCGGAGACTACGAGTTCAAGGCAAAGGCCGAGCGCTCCTACATCTTCGACCATGTCTGGAAGCAGGTCGACGAGAAGTTCTACGACCCGGCAATCCACGGAATCGACTGGGCCGGATTCAAGGAGAACTACAGGCAGTTCCTTCCATACATCAGCAATCAGTTTGATTTCCAGGACCTTCTCTCCGAGATGCTCGGCGAGCTCAACGGTTCGCACACCGGTGCGAGAGCCTACTTCAGAGGCAATGTCAGCATGGGATGGCTCGGCGCAATCTATGACTATGAGTACGAAGGAGACGGCCTCAGGATCGCAGAGATCCTCCCTGGCGGTGCCCTCAACCTTGCCGACTCCGGAATCAAGGCCGGCGACATCATCGTCTCTGTCAACGGGACTCCTGTAGAGGCAGGAAAGAGCTGGTTCCAGCTCTTCCAGAACACATCTGGAAAGAGAACGGCCATCGTCGTCAGGAAGACCGGCAAGGAAGGAAAGGACAAGGAAGTCGAGCTGTTCGTGAAGCCGGCAGCATCGGAAAGCGCATTGATGTACAGGCGCTGGGTAAAGCAGCGCGAGGCAATCGTGGACAGGATTTCAGAAGGAAAGATCGGCTACACCCATGTCCAGGGAATGGATTCTCCTAGCTTCAGGGAAGTCTACTCGACCCTCCTCGGAAAGTACAAGATGGCTGACGCAGCTGTCGTCGACACCAGGCACAACGGCGGCGGATGGCTCCACGACGACCTCGTCACCTTCCTCGGTGGAAAGGAATATGTAAGATACACTCCAAGGGGACAATACATCGGCTCTGACCCTTACAGCAAGTGGACAAAGCCTTCATGCGTGCTCCTCGGCGAGGACAACTACTCAGATGCATCAGGCTTCCCTTACGCCTACAGGACACTCGGACTGGGCAAGCTCATCGGTATGCCTGTCCCTGGAACGATGACAGCAGTGTGGTGGGAGACTCAGATCAATGGTATGGTCTTTGGTATCCCACAGGTCGGTTCCTGGGCAGTCAAGGAAGGACGTTACCTCGAGAACATGCAGATCGAGCCTGATGTGAAGGTCGACAACGACCCTGCATCCATGCTCCGCGGCGAGGACATCCAGCTCGAGACAGCAGTGAAGGAACTTATGAAAAAATAAAGACTATGGACAGAAAAGCAGTAATCATCCCGACCTACAACGAGAAGGAGAACATCGAGGCAATCGTGCGCAAAGTGTTCTCGCTCGACGGGAACTACCACGTACTCATCATCGATGACGGATCCCCGGACGGGACCGCCGGCATCGTCAAGAGCCTGCAGACGGAGTTCCCGGACAGGCTTTTCCTCATCGAGAGAAGCGGCAAGCTAGGTCTCGGGACAGCATATCTCACAGGGTTCAGGTGGTGTCTGGAGCAAGGCTACGACTTCATCTTCGAGATGGATGCAGACTTCTCGCACAACCCTGACGACCTTCCGAAACTCTACGCAGCCGCTGCGGCATGCGGCGGAGTCGCCATCGGCTCACGCTACTGCGACGGCATCAGCGTGGTCAACTGGCCGCTGGGCAGGATCCTGATGTCCTACTGTGCTTCAATCTATGTCAAGACAGTTCTCGGAATGACGATCCATGACTGCACTGCAGGCTTCAAGTGCTACAGCAGGAAAGTCCTCGAAACCATCGACCTGGATGATGTCAGGATGAAAGGCTATGGATTCCAGATCGAGATGAAGTACACGGCATGGAAGCTCGGATTCCAGCTTTCCGAAGTTCCGATCATCTTCATCAACCGCAGGCTTGGAACATCAAAGATGAGCGGTGGCATCTTCGGAGAAGCATTCTGGGGAGTCATCAAGCTCAAGTTCAGGAAGTTCAACAAAAGAAGCTAGAAAATGTCAAGAACACTCCTCGTGAATGCCGTCATTGCCACATCCACCCGGGAAGGGTTTGGAGCCCTGGCGATCGATGGCGAAAGGATTGCGGGCCTCTGGTTCCGCGAAGAAGCCGACTCCAATGATTCCAAGGCACTGGAAGCATTCCCGGACGCAGAGGTGATCGACCTTGGGGGAAAAGTCCTGATGGCCGGCGGGATCGATGCCCACGTCCATTTCAGGGACCCAGGCCTGACCCACAAGGCAGACATCGAGAGCGAATCAAGGGCAGCACTGCTCGGCGGCATAACTTCATTCATCGACATGCCGAACACATCCCCTGCCACGACAGACATGGAAAAGCTTGACGCCAAGCTGAAGATCGCGTCAGAAAAGTCCTGGGCAAACTATGGTTTCAGCATCGGAGCCACAAACGACAACTGCGGAGAGATTGAAGGATACCTTGCGGGAGAATCCAGACATTCCATCGGAGGAGTCAAGGTCTTCATGGGTTCATCCACCGGCAACATGCTCGTAGACCGCCAGGAAACGCTCGATAAGTTGTTCAGCATAAGTTCCAAGCCGGTCCTCATCCACAGCGAGGACGAAGGGATCATCAAGGCGAACCTTGCTGCAGCAAGGGAACGGTTCGGGGAAGATGTTCCATTCACGGAGCACCCCGCGATCAGAAGCCGCAAGGCCTGCATCATGTCCACGATCAAGGCGTTGGAGATGGCGGTGAAGCATGGTACACATCTACACGTCTGCCACGTGACGACCGCCGAAGAGGTAGAGATGATCCGCGCCGCAAAGATCCACAATCCTGGTATATCCGCGGAGACATCAGCCAACTACCTCTGGTTCAGCGATGAGGACTATGCCAGGCTGGGCAGCAGGATCAAATGCAATCCAGCAGTCAAGTCCACGAAGGACAGAGCCGCACTCAGGAAAGGCCTGGAAGAAGGTCTGATCGACACCGTCGGCTCAGACCACGCACCGCACCTGCTCTCCGAGAAGGACAAGCCTTACCTCTCCTGCCCATCAGGAGTGCCATCGATCCAGCAGTCGCTTCCTGTCGCATTCACGCTTGGAATGCCGCTGACCAGGATCGCATCCGCCTATTCAGAGAGAGTTGCAGAGATCTTCGGGATCAGCGACAGGGGTGTCCTGAAGGCAGGTGCCTACGCCGACCTCGTGGTCGTGGACCCGGAGGAGGAGTTCACAGTCAAGGATGTGGCTTACAAGTGTGGCTGGAGTCCTTACGAAGGCGAGACTCTCAAG
>JAGHSC010000226.1 GCA_018066065.1 Candidatus Cryptobacteroides faecihippi | reverse complement strand
AAGGGAAAACGAGCCCTCGCCCGCCATCCAGGTCGCCGAGGACACCGAACTCAGTCCCGACAGAAAGAAGGTCGTTGCGCAAGGCTCTCGTCATCGTTCCTCCCTGGACATGCGAACCACCCATGTGAAGGACGCTCACCTTGCCCTTCCCCTCGAGGAAGAGGGTGTCCATCTTCGAGAAAAGCTTCCCGAAGGCTGAACTGTCGCCGTCGAATGCGATGTGGTTCAGGCTGAACCTGGCGAAATCCAGATCCGGCACGGTCTTCAGCGGCGGCTGTGCAGACAGCAAGACCGCCGAAAGGAGAAGGATGTATGTCAGAACCGACCTGCGCATCGCCCTAAAGGAATTTCTTGATGTTGTCGGGGACTTCCGGAATCACCGGATACTCACCGAACAATGAATAATAGATGTCAGGGAAGGTGCCATTGTCCCAGCTTCTCGCAAGAAGCTCCACGTCACGGTCCTTGCCCTCGCCATCATAGTGTCTCTTCATGTCGACCCCGAACACCGAGGCCAACCCCTGCCAGAAACCGGCGGCCATGCCGCTCTTGTAGTCCCTGATGAGATCGTGCGGAGACTTCCCTGTCTCCCTGTCGATCAGCTTCATCATCAGCTGGCCCTGGCTCATGGTCATGTGCCTGGCCGTCTCTTCGTAGGAAGCGATGATCTTCCTCTGAAGCTCATTGACGTACCTTTCCTTCTGCCTGTTCGTCAGATGGCGGGTCTCGAAAGCCCTGTCCGTTTCCTGCACAAGCTGGCGCGCAAGGACGGAATAAGGGTAGACCTTGGCGAAGTTGCCGACAAGCTTCTTGTAGTGACGGACTTCCTTCTTCGTCAGATAATCAGTCTTGATGGCCGGCCTGACACTGTCGAAGTAGATCGTGTCGCCCTTCTCCACATGGTACGCCAGCCCCTCCTGCGCAAAGGAACCAGTCCAGCACGCAGAGGCGAGGAGCAGCAAGGCTGCCAAGAAGGATCGTGCCACGCAATTTCTCATATTCAGTCGGAATCCACGGAGTCCATGGTCACTTCGGGTTCAGTCGAAGATGCTTCAAGGCTGTCCCTGAAGGTGCTGAAGCAGTCCTCGATCAGGTCCTCCGGATGAGTCTGCCTGAAGCGGTAGAAGTCATAGAGCATGAGCAGCGAGCGGGACAAGGCTGTTCCGACTTCCTGCGAGCCCTTGGTCGTGAAATGTATGTAGTCCGGACCTGCCAGGGCAGGATTGTGCTTCACCCACTGTACCATCGAGCCAACGCCGCCCATCATGCGGAAGGTGTCCCAGAAGGCGACTCCGTTCTCGAGGCACGTGGTCTTGAGCGAGTCGACGAGTTCCGGAAGCATCGGCCATGTGGTGAGCTGGCCGTTCACCCTCTTGCTCATGTCGGCAGGGCCGACGAAGAGAAGCTGGGCACCCGGGGCAACCTCCCTGAAGTAGCGTAACTGCTTCTCCAGGCCGCGCATGTAGTAGGAGATTCCCTTTCTTCCGGATATTCCCGGCATGGCATTGCCGCCGAACTCAAGGATGATCATGCGATGGCCTGCAAGGTTGAAGAGCCTGCTCATCGAAAGCGAATCGATGTCTGTGAATATGCTGCCGGAGGAGCCTCTGAGCGCCACATTGTCCACAGTCACTCCTCCGTCGCCGTCAAGCATGACGCCATAGACATCTCCATTGCCGGAGAGGCTGAATGAAGCGGTCGAGATGGTGTCCGGGAAAGACCATGTGAGTCTGGAGAGGTCCTCGAAATCCTCCTCCGAAGCTCTGACCAGGGTGTCCGTGTCATAGCCAAGCAGCTTGATTCCGAAAGGCTTGCTGTCTCTGTCGGCCTTGAGGATGGAGACCTTCTTGACCTTCCTGGCAAGAGGCTGGCAGAAGCGGCTGGCAGATTCGCGGAACATGAACTTTCCGCCGTTCGGGACATGCACGTAGCTGGTCATGATTCCATAGCGGTGCCTTGGGTCCCTGTGCGCAAGGGAATCGGTCACCCTCGCGTACCTCGACACCACACCGGTGTGCGACAGGGTGACTGAGGACGAGGCGATTCTCTGGACGAGCGGGACCATGCCTGGACCGCAGCCGCCGAAACGTTCCTGCAGCTTCTGCCTGAGGACTGAAGAGATCCTGTCCATCTCCAGCTGGGAATCGCCGTAGTGCATTATCCTGACAGTGACTCCCTTTGCCGCAGCACTGTCCATGGCCACGAAGAGAGAGTCGAAGTAGCGGTAGTCGTCACCCGGGAGGATGATCCTGTCCGGGTCCTTGGTAAGATAGTCATGGAATGTCGAGAGGGAGTCCCCGGACGACTGGAGGAGGAGTGCGCG
>JAGHSC010000045.1 GCA_018066065.1 Candidatus Cryptobacteroides faecihippi | reverse complement strand
ACCGATGACAAGTACCTTCTTACCCTTGCAGTTGACAAGCTCATCCTTACCGAATTCCATACCGGCCAGAATCCTGTTCTGCTGGGAAAGCAGCTCGAGAGCAAGATGGATTCCCTTCAGTTCACGGCCCGGAGCCTTGAGATCCCTGGCCTGAGGAGTTCCTGTTGCGATGACATAGGCATCGAAGCCCTCAGGGAGTGCAGTCACGTCGATGTTCTGGTTGTAGAGGAACTTGACGCCCTCCCTCTCCATGACATTGATTCTTCTGTCGATGATTTCCTTGTTGAGCTTGAAGTTCGGAATGCCATAGCGGAGAAGACCTCCTGCAGCTTCATTCTTGTCGAAGACGGTAACCTCGAAGCCCTTGTAGTTGAGCTGGTTGGCAGCAGCGAGGCCGGAAGGGCCTGAACCGATGACTGCCACCTTCTTTCCGTTCCTCACAGGATTCTCGATGGTGACATAGCCTTCAAGATAAGCTCTTTCAGCAATCGCAGCCTCGTTCTCCCTGTTTGTGACAGCTTCACCTGTGGTAAGGTAGAGAACGCACGCCTTCTCGCAGAGAGCCGGACAGATGCGTCCGGTGAACTCCGGGAAGTCATTGGTCTTCTTGAGGATCTTGTAGGCTGTCTCCCACTCTCCATGGTAGAGAGCATCGTTCCACTCAGGATCCTTGTTTCCCAGAGGGCAGGCCCAATGACAGAAAGGAACACCGCAGTCCATGCAGCGGCTTGCCTGTTCCTGACGGTCTTTCGTGTTCAGAGTCTGTTCAACCTCACCAAAGTCATGGATACGGTCATGAACCGGACGGTAACCAGCCTCCTTGCGAGGCACGGTCAGAAATGCTTTTGGATTTCCCATAATGATCTTTGGTCAAAGGTTAAAAATCACGTTGTACTTCGGCAATCTTCTGCTGGAGCTTTGCCATCTGCTCCTCCTGGAGGACACGCTTGTACTCGATCGGAACCACCTGGATGAAATCCTCGACATAACGGTTCCAGTCATCAAGCATCCTGCCTGCAAGTGCAGAACCGGTGTAGCGATAGTGCTGGCGGATGAGCTCGTGGAGTTCCTTGCGGTAGGTAGCTTCCTCGACAAGATTGATCTCGACCATGTCCATGTTGCAGTAATAGTCGAAAGTATGATCCTTGTCCCAGACATAGGCGACACCGCCTGACATGCCGGCTGCAAAGTTCCTTCCTGTCTTTCCGAGGACTACCACGCGGCCTCCGGTCATGTACTCGCAGCAGTGGTCACCGGCGCCTTCGACGACAGCGATCGCACCAGAGTTGCGCACGGCGAATCTTTCGCCCACGCGGCCATTGACATAGATCTCGCCGCTAGTTGCGCCATAGAGACCGGTGTTTCCTGCGATGATGTTGTCCTCGGCAACGAAATCCTCGCTTGAGCGTGCAGGAGGAAGGATTGCGATCCTGCCACCTGAAAGACCCTTTCCGAAATAGTCGTTGCATTCACCTTCAAGCTTGATGTTGAGTCCCTTCACAGCGAATGCTGCGAATGACTGGCCGGCTGAACCCTTGAACTTGATGTTGATCGTTGAATCAGGAAGGCCCGCCTCTCCGAACCTCTTGGCAATGGTACCGGAAAGCATGGTGCAGACAGCACGGTCAGTGTTCTTGATTGCATAGTCGAGAGAAATCTCTTCCTTGTTCTCGATTGCACCGACGCAGGACTGGATGATCTGCTCATCCTTGACGCCATAGACCTTGGTGAACTCTCCCCTGTCCCAGAAGAGAGACTTGTCGGTCTCCGGACGGTAGAGAAGACGGCTGAAGTCGATCGTACCGGCCTTTGTGGACGGATCGAGAGGAGCGACCTCGATAAGGTCGGTCCTTCCGATGATCTCCTTGAGCTTGTGCACACCCATCTCGCTGAGGTACTCACGTACCTGCTCGGCAAGGAAGGTGAAATAGTTGACCACGTACTCGGCACGGCCAAGGAACCTCTTGCGAAGTTCAGGATTCTGCGTTGCGACTCCGACAGGGCACGTGTTGGTGCTGCACTTTCTCATCATCACACATCCGAGGACGATGAGAGGAAGTGTACCGAAACTGAACTCATCGGCACCGAGCATTGCCATGATGACAACATCCTTGGCAGTCTTGAGCTGACCGTCGGTCTGGAGGCGGACCTGGTTGCGCAGACCGTTGAGAACAAGGGTCTGCTGAGTCTCGGCAAGACCGATCTCAGGTGAAATTCCAGCGAATCTCATTGAACTTGCAGGAGATGCACCAGTTCCACCTTCAGCGCCGGAGATGACGATGAGGTCAGCCTTTGCCTTGGCGACACCGGCAGCGATCGTTCCGACACCGCTCTCAGCCACAAGCTTGACAGAGACAGCAGCGGTAGGGTTGATGTTCTTGAGATCGAATATGAGCTGTGCGAGGTCCTCGATCGAATAGATGTCATGGTGAGGCGGAGGAGAGATGAGGGAGATGCCAGGGATGGCGTTCCTCGTCTTCGCGATGATGTCGTTGACCTTGAATCCAGGAAGCTGTCCACCCTCACCAGGCTTCGCGCCCTGGGCGACCTTGATCTGGATTTCCTCGGCATTGACAAGATACTCCGCAGTCACACCGAATCGTCCGGACGCGATCTGCTTCGTCTTGCTGGAAAGGCTGACGCCATCCACTGAAGAGTGATAGCGCTCATTGTCCTCACCACCTTCACCGGTGTTGCTTCGGGTACCGAGCTTGTTCATGGCGATGGCAAGAGCCTCATGCGCCTCGATGCTCAATGCACCGAACGACATAGCTCCGGTCACGAAATGCTTGACAATGCTCTCTACAGGCTCAACCTGATCGAGAGGAGTAGGGACAGCCGCCTTCCTGAAGCCCATGAAATCGCGGATGAAGATAGGAGACTCCTTCTCGTCGACCATCTTCGACCACTCCTTGAACTTCTTGTAGGATCCCATGCGCGTTGCAATCTGGAGATTGGCGATCGTGTCAGGGTTCCAGGCATGCTTGATGCCGTCCTTCCTGTAGCTGAACTGTCCGTTGTTAGGAAGGAATTCATTGATCTCAGCAGGCTTGAAGGCCTCATCATGGAGCTTAATGGCATCAGCGGCGATGTCACGCAGTCCGACACCACCGATCGTGGAGATCTCGGTTCCGAAATACGAGCGAAGCACATCGTCGCTCAGGCCGATGCTCTCGAAGATCTTCGCACCTCTGTAGGAGCGGATCGTGGAGATACCCATCTTTGAGAGGATCTTCTTGAGACCCTTGTCGACTGCCTTGATGTAGTTCTTCTCCGCAGTTGAATATTCCTCCTGGATCTTGTGCTTCTTGACAAGGTCGTCGAGGACGGCGAATGTCATGTAAGGGCAGATGGCTGATGCACCATAGCCGAGAAGGAGGGCAGCATGCATGACCTCGCGGATCTCGCCTGACTCGACGATGAGGGCGGTCTGGACACGCTTCTGCACTGAGATAAGATAGTGATGGACAGCACTGACGGCGAGGAGCGACGGGATGGCAGCATGCGTTGCATCAAGGTCACGGTCGCTGATGATGATGTAGCTTACGCCTTCATCCACAGCAGCTTCCGCCTTCTTGCAAAGTTCATCGATGGCAAGCTTGAGTCCAGCCTCTCCCTTCTTGATCTCGAACAGCATCGGAAGTTTGACAGTCTTGAATCCCTTGTAGCGGTTGCAGAGAATGTCGAGCTGGGTGTTCGTGAGCACAGGCTGCGGAAGGCGGACCTTCTTGCAGTTGGACTCGTCAGGAGTAAGGATGCCGGTGCCGACCGATCCGATGTACTCTGCGAGGGACATTACAAGTTCCTCGCGGATAGGATCGATGGCAGGGTTCGTCACCTGGGCGAACTGCTGGCGGAAATAGTTGGAGAACACCTGAGGGCGGTCTGATAGGACCGCGAGAGGTGTGTCGTTACCCATTGATGCAACCGGTTCCTGTGCATTGACGCACATCGGGACGACTGTCTTGTCGATGTCTTCCTGGCCGAAGCCGAAGCTGAGAAGCCTGCGCTCGAAGTCAGGGACAGTGTTGCTGACATGCCTTCCGCTCTTGATCTTCTCGAGCTGGATGCAGTTCGTGGACAGCCACTGGCGGTATGGATATTCAGATGCGAGCTTTTCCTTGATCTCGCCATCGTAGTAGATCTTGCCTTCCTGGGTGTCGACGAGGAGGATCTTTCCTGGCTGGAGACGTCCCTTCGAGACGATTTCACCTGGCTCGAAGTCCATCACACCGACTTCGCTGGCAACGACCATCATGCCATTCTTGGTGATGGTGTAGCGGGAAGGGCGGAGACCGTTCCTGTCAAGCATTCCGCCGGCGAAGCGGCCGTCGGAGAACATGAGTGCGGCAGGGCCGTCCCATGGCTCCATCAGGATCGAGTGGTACTCGTAGAATGCCTTGAGATCCTCGCTGATAGGGTTCTTGTCATTGAAGGACTCAGGAACAAGGATGCTCATCGCCTTTGGAAGGCTCATGCCACTCATGACCAGGAACTCGAAAGCATTGTCGAGGCTGGCAGAGTCACTCATGTCGCTCTGGAGGATAGGCTTGATCTCCTTGATGTCTCCAAGGACATCGCTGGAAAGCACGCTCTCCCTCGCCTGGAGCCATCCCCTGTTGCCGCGGATGGTGTTGATCTCACCGTTGTGGCAAAGGAGCCTGAACGGCTGTGCAAGCTTCCACTTAGGGAAGGTGTTGGTCGAGAAGCGGGAGTGGACGAGGGCAAGACCGCTGGTGAAGTAGTTGTTGCTCAAGTCCGGGAAGTACCTGCGGAGCTGTCCGGAGGTAAGCATTCCCTTGTAGATGATGTCCTTGCTCGAGAGAGAGCAGATGTAGAAGTCATCGTCATCGACACGGTTCTCGATCTTCTTGCGGATCTTGTAGAGCATGCGCTCGAAATCCTCGAGATCTTCATCCTTGACACCTGTGATGAACAGCTGCTTGATGTCCGGCTCGACTTCACGCGAGCCGACTCCGAGGACGTCAGGATTTGTTGGCACATTGCGGAGGTGCATGAGATTCAGTCCTACACGTTCGATCTCCTCGATGATGATGGAAAGAATCTCCTGCTGCCTGCCGGCATCCTTCGGAAGGAAGACCATGCCGGTGCCGTAACGACCCTTCTCCGGGACAGGAATGCCCTGGAGAAGAATGAATTCATGTGGAATCTGAAGCAGGATGCCGGCTCCGTCGCCGGTCTTGTCACGGGTCTCCGCACCGCGGTGCTCCATGTTCTCAAGAACCTTGAGAGCATTGTCGACAAGCTGGTGCGTCTTTGCCCCGTGGATATTAACCACCATTCCTACGCCGCACGCATCGTGCTCGTAGGAAGGTGAATACAATCCGTGGTTGTTCATGGATAGGGAGTATGTTGTAAATTCGTTTTCGAGGTGTCGCGACTACCTGATGAACAGGAGCTCACGATACTTAGGAAGCGGCCATGCCTCGTCGTCGACGATGGTCTCGAGCTTGTCCACGTGGTAGCGGATGTCCTCGAGGAGAGGTGCGACGGTGTCATGGTAGGCAACTGCCTTCTCACGCTCGGAAGTGATCTTGTTGGCAACCTTGCGGGCCTCGATCATTGCATCGACCTTCTCGATGATGTAGGACTCATGCTTGCTGATCTTCTCGATGATGATGAGGTTTTCCTTGGAGATGGCGGCAGCCTGATCTGCAGGGAAGATGTCCTTCACCTTGTGGACGTTGTCGATGAGCATGCTCTGGTACTTGGTGACGACGGGGATGATGTGGTTCAGGCAGAGGTCGCCGAAGATGCGTGCCTCGATTTGCACCTTCTTGGTGTAGGTCTCGAGCTTGATCTCGTTGCGGGCGTGCAGCTCGGCCTCGGTCAGCACGTTCATGTCGGTGAACATGCGGATGGTCTCGGGCGTGAGGTAC
>JAGHSC010000134.1 GCA_018066065.1 Candidatus Cryptobacteroides faecihippi | reverse complement strand
GTCTGGTCGTCGACGTAGGCGAGGCCTTCCAAGATCATCTTCTCAGCCCATTCGTAGAGCTGGTCGAAGTAGTCTGAAGCGTATCTTTCGTTCTCCCATTCGAAGCCCATCCACTTGATGTCTTCCTTGATGGAATCCACGTACTCTGTGTCTTCCTTGGTAGGGTTCGTGTCATCGAAGCGGAGGTTGGTCTTTCCGCCGTACTTCTGTGCGAGGCCGAAGTTGATGCAGATGCTCTTGGCATGTCCGAGGTGCAGGTACCCGTTAGGCTCCGGAGGGAAGCGGGTAATGATGCTGTCGAACTTGCCTGCCTTGAGGTCTCCCTCGATGATCTCTTCGAGGAAATTCAGTTTCCTTGGCTCCTCAACTGGAGCTGTCTTGGCTTCTTCTACCATGATCTGTTGCTATAATTCGTTGATGAATGAAATACAAATGTACAAAACAATTTGTAATTTTGTACCGGAAACGGGATCAGACTGATACAATCCCGGTCCAGGAACTTAAATACTATTCGAAATGATCAAGTCAATGACCGGTTATGGCAAGGCTGAGGCCAACCTCGAAGGAGGTAAACTCACCATCGAGATCAAGACTCTCAATGGAAAGAATTCAGATGCCAACATCAAGACATCACTCTTTCCGAAGGATAAGGAACTTCTTGTGCGACAGAAGATTACTGAGTCACTCACCCGTGGAACCATCGATCTTTTCCTGAGCTGGGAGCCAAAGGCCGGAGACTCTGCCAAGACTCTCAACGCCGATCTTTTCAGGGAGTATTTCCGCCAGGTGACCGAGGCGAGCAGGACGATCGAAGGCTATGATGGGAAAGAGTCTTTCCAGGCGATCCTTTCATCCGTTCTCCGTTTCCCTGACGTCATCGATTCCAAGAAGTCCGACATCATCACCGAAGAGAACTGGCCGCTGGTGCAGAGTGCTCTGGAAGAGGCACTTGCGGCTGTCAATGAGTATCGTTCGAGGGAAGGTGAGGCTCTTTACCGTGATGTGACGTCAAGGGTCGCCAACATCCTGTCCCTGGAGGATCAGGTCGAAGGATTCGAGCAGGAAAGGATCGACGCTGTGCGTGAGCGCATCCTCAAGAATCTTGAAGACCTGAAGCAGAAGGTCGATGCCTCCCGCTTCGAGCAGGAGATGATCTTCTATCCCGAGAAGCTCGACATCAATGAGGAGAAGGTAAGGCTACGCCAGCATTGCCGGTATTTCATGGACACGATCGACTCCGATCCTTTCCCTGGACGCAAGCTCGGCTTCATCATCCAGGAGATGGGCCGCGAGATCAACACCACCGGCTCAAAGGCAAACCATGCCGGCATCCAGAAGCTCGTCGTCAGGATGAAGGACGAGCTCAAGAAGATCCGCGAGCAGTCGATGAACATCCTCTAGTCTACTGAGTGGGAAGAGGTTCCGCTATTGCATATTCGACATCGACGGTACCATTGTCGACACGGAGAGGACAGGTGTCCTTTCGCTGATCGCAACTGTCCGCGACCTGATGGGCAGGGAAATGTCCTATGAGGAGGCCTATCCTTATTTCGGCATCCCGAGCGAGAAGGTTGGAGGGCTGCTTGGCTATCCTGACGGGGAACGTTTCTGGAATGAGTGGGAGCACCGGTTCATGGAGCTCCGTCATCTCATGGTCCCTTTCGACGGCATCCTCGATGTGATTTCCGACCTGAAGGCCGCAGGGGCGGTCATCGGTGTCGTGACCTCCCGTTCCCGGAAGGAGATGGACCTGGACCCGGACGCTGGGGTGCTCCTGAAGGATGTCGGTTTTTCCGTGTGCGCGGGGGAGACTGCCCGTTCCAAGCCGCATCCTGATCCGCTGCTTCGCTTCTTCGAGCTTGCTGGAGTTCCTCGTGAGGAGGTCTCTCCTGAGAACTGTGTCTACATAGGGGACATGGTCCATGACTGCAGCTGTGCCCATGCTGCAGGCGTCTCCTTCATCCTTGCAGATTGGCATCGCAGGGGACTCCAGGGCATTCCTGCCGAGCATTCCTTCTCCGATTCCGAGGGTTTGAAGGGGCTGCTCATGATCTAGCCGGTTTGCCTTTTGCGTTTTTTTCCCTATATTTGGAGACGATACACATTTATGACACTAATCAAATAACGAACGAATATGATCAACAGAAGAGATTTCCTCAAGACCGCTGGTCTGTCTGCTGCTGCATTGGCAGTGGACCCAGTCGGTGCTTTTACGGCTTCGGCAAAGGTACGCAAGGAAACGGCAGGCGCAAACCGCAAGATAAATCTTGCCATCGTCGGTATCGGACATCGTGGTAATGAAAATGCCAAGGAAGTCGCAAAGACCGGCATGGCAAATGTCGTTGCACTCTGCGATGTCAACATGGGCGCAAAGCACACCCAGGAGGTGATGGGCATGTTCCCTGATGCAAAGCAGTACAAGGATTTCCGCAAGATGTTCGACGAGATGGCGAACGAGATCGAGGCAGTTCTTGTCGCTACTCCAGACTTCTCTCATTTCCCGATTGCCATGAGAGCCATCAAGGAAGGAAAGCATGTCTACTGCGAGAAGCCTCTCACACGTACCTTCCACGAGAACCAGCTCCTCATCGATGCCGCAAAGGCTCATCCTGAGGTGATCACCCAGATGGGTAACCAGGGTCATTCAGGCAAGAACTACTTCCAGTTCAAGGCTTGGGTCGAGGCTGGTATCATCAAGGACGTCTACAAGATCGACGCACACATGAACGGTGGCCGCCGCTGGCATGGCTATGATGTCAACATCGCCAAGTTCCCTGAGGCAGACCCTATGCCTGAGACAATGGAGTGGGACACCTGGCTCATGCAGGCAGCCTACCATGACTACAGCACCAAGTTCGATGAGGGTAACTGGCGCTGCTGGTATGATTTCGGAATGGGTGCTCTCGGTGACTGGGGTGCGCATCTTTTCGACACTTGCCACGAGTTCCTCGAGCTCGGCCTCCCTACAGAGGTTGGCATGCTCAAGGCTGACGGGCACAATGACTATTTCTTTCCTATGGCTTCCACGATCCAGTTCAAGTTCCCTCGCAGGGGCAACAAGCCTGCCTGTACGATGAACTGGTATGATGGTGTGACGAACTTCCCTGAGCTTCCTATCGGCTACGGCAAGAGCGAGGCTTCGGATGTTCCTACCGTCAACGGTCAGGCGTACGTCCCTACCAAGCTCAATCCTGGAAAGGTAATCTACTCGAACGACCTCATATTCAAGGGCGGATCGCATTCTGCAACCCTTCAGATCATCCCTGAGGAACTGCACAAGGAGATGGAGGCCGCAGGCAAGCTTCCAGGCGTTCCTGAGGATTACCACTACAATCACTACATCAACTTCTTCAATTCCATCCTTGGAATCGAGAAGCCGCACTCTCCGTTCGAGAAGTCAGCTGTGATGTGCCAGGTAATGAATCTCGGTGTCATCGCCCAGAGGCTCAACACCACTTTCAAGTTCGACCGCGCAACAGGCGAGATCATCGACAACCCATTCGCAAATGCACTCCTCACCGGAATGCCTCCTCGCAAGGGTTGGGAAGACTATTATGTTCTTTAGTACAATCATACCTGTATCATGAAGAAGAGTTATCTTGCACTTGCGTCATCGGCATTCCTGATGGCAGCATGTCTCACTGGCTGCAACTGCTGCAAGGAAGCATCCACTCAGGCAGAAGAGCCTTTCTTCGAGGCCTGTTCCGAGCCTAATGTCCTCCCTGAAAGCATGGCCAAGGATGGTTGGGTGCTCCTTTTCGACGGAAAGACCACTGAAGGATGGAAGAGCGCCAGGGGAGAGAGCTTCCCTGAGGAAGGCTGGACCATCGCCGACGGGACCCTTCAGGTCTGCGCCGAAGGTGGTGCCGAGTCGGTCAGAGGTGGCGACATCGTCACCATCAAGCAGTACGGAAACTTCTGGCTGTCAGTTGATTTCATGCTGACTCCAGGCGCCAACAGCGGCATCAAGTACTTTGTCCGTCCAGATCTCTACACTGTCTCCGACGCTTCTGCGATCGGATGTGAGTTCCAGGTCCTCGACGATGAGCTTCATCCTGATGCCAAGCTTGGTGTCAACGGCAACCGCACCCTTGCCTCCCTCTACGACCTCATCACTGCCGACAAGGAGAATGTCCCTGTCGACAAGTACGGCTGGAACACGGCATGGGTCAAGGTCCAGGGCAACCATGTGGAGCACTGGCTCAATGGCGTCAAGGTCGTTGAATATGATCGCAACACTCAGATGTTCAACGCTCTTGTGGCTTACAGCAAGTACAGGAATTGGGAGAACTTCGGAAACCATGAGACAGGACACATCCTGCTTCAGGAGCACGGAGACCATGTCTCCTACAGGAATGTCATGATCAAGGAGCTCTAAGCTTCCTCCGACATGGATTCATCTGATGATCCCTCAGGCAGAAGTGCCTGGGGGATTATTGATTCAGGACCGGCAATCCTTCCGGTTGTCTTTATCTTCGCCTTGGATCTCTTTGGGGAAAGCCCCAGCTTCTCAAGCTTCTGGATCTTCTTCACGACGCTCTGGTTGGAGTCCACCAGCTTCTTCGTGGACTCATCGTAGGCCTTGCTGGCCTTCCTGAGCATCTCTCCAAGGCTGGAATAGTTGTCCATCCACGCGCTCAGCTGGCTCATCAGTTCCTCCGCGGTCTTGTAGACTTCGGCGATGTTCTTCTCCTGGTTGGCCTGCTTCCACGCCATCTGGATCATGTTCAGCACGATGATGAGGGTCATCTGGCTTACGATCAGCACGTTGTTGTCCTTGGCGACCTGCCACAGCATCGGATCCTCCTCGAGCATGAGCCTGAAGGCTCCCTCGATCGGGATGAACATGATGTTGTCCTTCACCTTGCGCCTTCCGTCCGGGAGGTAGGAAGCGTAGTCCTTCGTCTTCAGCTCGTCCACATGCTTCCTGACGCTTTCCACATGGGCCTTGGCGAACCTGACGCGGTCCTCGACAGACTCGCTGTTGATGTACTCCTTGTAGGCGTTGAGGCTGACCTTCGAATCGACGATCACGGTCGTGTCGTCAGGGTAGTAGACCATCACGTCCGGAATCAGCGTGCGCCCGCTCTCGCTCTTGATCTCATGCCCGGCGCTGTCCGTCATCACTCCCTGGGTGAAGAAGTGGATGCCTTCCACCAGGCCGGCGTTCTTCAGCACATCCGTCAGCAGCATCTCTCCGAAGTCTCCCTGGACCTTTGAATATCCAGTCAGCGCGTTTGCCAGGTTCCTGGCCTCGTCTCCGACTGCCTGGGAATGCTTCATGACATTTTCGATGTTCTCCTTCATCGCTGCGCTCTGGGCGGCGCTTTCCTTCTGCGTCTCGCGCACTGTCCTGTCGAACTCGGAGAACTTTTCCTGGATCGGCTTCAGAAGCTCCGAGATGGATTCTGTGCTCTGCTTCCTGAAGCTGCTGCTGTTCTCGGCAGAGAGCGCCTTGAAGGCATCCTTCATGCTCTCGAGGTCCTTTGCGTGCTGCTCTCCCTGGGCCTTCAATGCTGATTCCTGGGATGCGCGCAGCTTTTCCTCATATTCATCACGCGCGGCGAGGGAGCTCTCGAGCGATGCTTTCCTGCTGGTGACATCCATCAGCCTCTCCTGCAGGTCATCCTTCTCGTCTTCGTACGAGGTGATGAGCTTCTTCCTGTCCGAGGTGAACTTGATGATGGCGGCGATCAATGCGATGATTGCGACTGCGGCGACTGACGCTGCAGCGATGAATAGGCTGAAGTAATCCACTGTTTGTCCCATAGGAGATGGCTGTTTGGCCAAAGATACTGTTTTTTTCTTATATTTGTCTCTTCGAAAACACTCGTAAGGATGGAACGGAATCTCAAGGGAATGTTAGCTGAAATGAAGCTGTCGATGAGGGCGAAGCTCACTCTGAGCCTCTCTGCAATCGTTGTCATCCTCCTGGTCTCCAGCGTGATATCCATCCTGGAGTACAAGCGCATGAGCAGCTATGTGTCTGACCTCATCGCGGACAATGTCAGGAGCATCAATGCCGCACAGAAACTGTCCGAGGTCAGCAGCAGGTACAACCTTGACCTCCTGACCGTCATCGGTGACGAGTCCGTGTCCACTCTCCCGGATTTCCATCAGGAAGAGTTCATGGGACAGTGCGACTCGCTCAAGCAGTCGCTCATCAATGCCAAGATGCAGCCTCTGACAGACTCCGTTGTCTATGCCTATTCGGCCTACATGCTGACTTCCCTCGAGCTCGAGGATGTCCTCAAGTCCGATTTCATCGACACCAGGACATGGTACTTCGAAAGGCTTCAGCCAAGGTTCAAGAGACTGAATTCCTACATCGATGTCCTCAATGTCGCTGTCTATGAGGACCTGAAGAAGTATTCGGCAACCTTCGAGAGGGGATTCTACAGGAGCATCATCCCGGGAGCGGTCGCCGTCGGAGTCGGGCTCCTCCTGGTCCTCATGCTTCTCTTCTTCCTGCTGACTTTGTATGTCAACCCTATCTACAAGATGCTTTCGGGCCTGAGCAACTACAGGTCCTACGGCAAGCCTTATTCCTACACCTTCGACGGTGACGATGAACTGTCGGAGCTGAATGATGGCATCCTTCAGCTTACCGTCGAGAACCAGCAGCTCAGGAAGAGAGTGTCAGACATGAAGGCCAGGATCAGGCAGCAGAAGGACAGCAAGTAACATCAAGCATTCACTTCCAGATGAAGGTTCAAGTCATAGCCAGGAACATCGGTTACGCGCTGCTTGTCAGTGCGCTCTTCATGTTCTTCTCGATACTTGTCTCCATCGGGAACGGCAACGACAGCGCACTGGCGGCCCTGATGATCAGCTTCACGATCACTTTCATCGCCGGCATCTTCCCATTCATCTTCGTGCGCAAGCATTCTGAGATCTCGATGCAGGATGGGTACATGATCATCGTCCTGTCATGGCTTCTGTCTTTCCTCTTCGGAATGCTGCCGTATGCGCTCTGGGGTGGTCCGTTCACGATTGTGAACGCATGGTTTGAGAGTGTCTCGGGTTTCACTGCGACTGGAGCCACCATCCTGGACGATGTCGAGGCCCTTCCTGACAGTCTCTTGTTCTGGAGGTCCTCCACTCACTTCATCGGAGGCTTGGGAGTCGTGGTCTTCCTGCTTCTGATCATCCCGAACTCATCCCAGATGAGGCTCCGTCTCACCAACATGGAGCTCTCATCCCTTTCCAAGTACGAGTACCGTTCCAGGACGAACAAGACGGTCAGCATATTCACAATCGTGTATTTCGCGATGATGGCGCTGTCCTTCCTCTGCTACCTGATTGCAGGCATGGGCCCGTTCGATGCCGTCAACCACGCAATGAGTGTGACTGCCACAGGCGGCTTCAGCACGAAGAACCTGTCCATCGGAGCCTTTGATTCCGTGGCCATCGACTTTGTCACGATGTTCTTCATGCTCGTCTCATCCATTCATTTCGGAATGGTCTTCATGGTGTTCATCACCCGCTCGCTGAAGCCTCTGAAGAACGAAATATTCAAGTGCTATGTCGCACTGCTCACGGTCGCCAGCGTCCTTGTCAGCGTCTCGCTCAAGGCCAATGGGATCGAGCAGGGCTGGGGAGAGTCGTTCCTCAATGGAACTTTCCATGTGCTCAGCTATGCCAGCACGACCGGGTTCGGAATAGCCGACAACAGCCAGTGGCCGATGCTTTCTGCATCTCTCCTCCTGTTTGTGGGCCTGTGATGCGGAATGGCTGGTTCGACCAGCGGCGGAATCAAGATTGACAGAGTTGTCCTCTTGGTCAAGGAAATACAGTACAGGCTCAAGAATGTCATGCATCCGACTTCCATCAGCGAAGTCCGCATCAACAGAAGAGTCATCAAGCAGGATGAACTGATGCCGCACATTCTCTACACTTCTTTGTTCCTGCTTGTCTTCCTCCTTTCCGTCGTCATCAATCTCCTGATGGAAAGCGACAGCGGACATGCCTTCTACGGCACTCTGTCGTGCCTCACCAATGTGGGACCATCGATCTTTGACTTGGGAACCTATGGCAGCTATTCCATGGAACCTGCCGGAGTCAAGGTCATGTACACGATCGACATGTTTCTTGGAAGGGTTGAGATCTATCCGATCTTTGCTGTCATGATCATGCTTTTCAGCCGCAAGACAAAATAGCCGGAGGGGACAGGATGGGCAGGAGTGGTTTCTTCTACGATCTGTTCGGGAGATTCTTCCCGTATGAAAGGACATCCGACCAGGATGGACTTTTCAGGGCCGTGGCTGACTTTGTCGTGAGTGATGATTCCGACATTCTGGTGGTCAATGGCTATGCAGGTACGGGAAAGACCACGGCCATCTCAGCCGTGATAAATGCCCTTGATGAGCTTCGCCCGGTACCGAATCCTGAAAAGCCTGATGAGAAGGAAGAGATCTGCTTCCTGATGGCGCCGACCGGACGTGCGGCCAAGGTGCTTTCTCTCTATTCGGGGAAGCCTGCCAGGACCATCCACAAGACAATCTACCGGCAGAAATCGGTCGGTGAGGACGGCTTTGGCCAGTTCAGCCTTGCGCCCAACAAGATGGCCCACAAACTCTTCATCGTCGATGAGGTCTCGTTGATCGGGATCGATGACGGCCAGGGCCAGGGGACTGCGAAATTTGGGACTGGAGACCTGCTGAAGGACCTTGTCCAGTTTGTCAGAAACGGCCATGACTGCAGGCTGATACTCATCGGAGACTCAGCCCAGCTTCCGCCTGTCGGCCTTGCGGCCTCCCCGGCGCTTACTGAGGAATACATGTCTTCCTTCGGAGGAGTGGTCTGGTGTACTCTGTCCGACGTGGTGAGACAGCAGAAAGAGTCAGGGATTCTCTACAATGCCACACGGCTGAGGGAATTGATCACCTCGGATCCTTACGGGGATGAACTTTTCACAATCGATCAGCTTGGGCTCAGGACGGATGGATTCGACGATGTTGTCAGGATTTCAGGAGGGGAACTCATCGAGTCTCTCAACCAAGCTTATTACAATGACTTCTCGAAGGATGACGCTGTCGTGCTCTGCCGTTCCAACAAGAGGGCAAACAGGTACAACGCCGGCATCCGGGCACAGGTCTTCTTTGATGAGGACAAGCTCGTCAAGGGAGAGAAGCTGATGATCGTGAAGAACTGCTACCAGTTCGTGAAGGATGTCCAGGGAATGGACTACATCGCCAATGGAGACATCGCCAAGCTTGTCTCGATCAGAAACTTCGAGGATAGGTATGGACTTCATTTCGCCGATGCCCGGTTGTGTTTCCCGGACTACGATGATGCTGAGTTTGTTGCCAAGGTCTGCCTTGATACCCTCGAATCCGAGGCCGCTTCACTGACATACGAGCAGCAGAATCAGCTCTATCAGGGAGTCGATGCCGACTACTCGGACCTAAAGACCAAGAAGAAGCGCTACGAGGCTGTGCGGGAGGATCCTTTCTACAACGCTCTCCAGCTGAAGTACGCCAATGCGATCACCTGTCACAAGAGTCAGGGCGGCCAGTGGAGCTGTGTCTTCATCGACAACCCATTCTGGCAGGATGAACTCACGGTGGATGATCTCAAGTGGCTCTACACTGCAATGACTCGTGCCGTGGAAAAAGTCTATCTGGTCAACTTCAGGGACGAGTCATTTGATTCATGATTACTATATTTGCAAGATAATTGTTACATATGCTGATTGATATGAAAAAGTTTCTGCTCGCTGCAGCGTTGTCCTGCTGCACTTGTCTGTTTGGCCAGAACCCTTCGCGTGTCCCGTTTTTCTGGAAATGGGTTGGCAATGATGAGGTTGCAATGACATTCGATGGCTCTTTCGGTGGGGAAAATGACTTTTCAATCAACGCAAGGACTGGGGCCAGGACGACTGGCATCGTCTGTGCCGAGGGACAGGAATTGCTTCCGTTCGTTCCGGAAGGTGCTGTGAATCCGACCCTTTCGCCTGATTCCAGATTCATCGCCTTCACCAGGGACAATGATCTCTGGATCGCCGACACTGAGACCAAGGCCGAGAAAAGGCTCACTTTTGACGGATCCGATACCATTCTCAACGGCTATGCCTCATGGGTCTACTATGAGGAGATCCTGGGCCGTCCTTCACGCTACCGTGCCTTCTGGTGGTCTCCGGACTCAAGGAAGATCGGATTCTACCGTTTCGACAACAAGGATGTCCCTGTCTTCCCGATCTACTCCGCCTACCCTGAGGAGTATGACAGAAGGGGAATGGGACTCTCATATTCACAGAAGGCAGGTGCGGCGGTCCCTCTCGAGGGCGTTTCTCCGACTGGAGGCTCGATCAGGATGACTCGTTATCCCAAGTGTGGGGACGCCAATCCGAAGGTAAGGATCGGCATTGCCGACATACAGGGAGGAGACATTGCCTGGGCTGACTTCAACGAGGACGACGACCAGTACTTCGGAACTCCTTTCTGGGGTGCTGACAGCAAGGCTATCTTCATCCAGAGGGAGCCGAGGACCCAGAACCAGCTGGACCTCTATGCCGTCTCTCCAGAGGATGGAAGCAAGAAGTGCATCTATCATGAGGAATATGACACCTGGCTTGACTGGATCGAAGGCATGCTGTTCGGCCGTGACGGACTTTACATGGTCCGCTCGTTCGAGACATCATGGCAGCAGGTCTACTATCTCTCCTACGACGGCTCTGTCCTGACGAGACTGACTGATGGCCCTAACTGGAGGATGACCCTTCTGGACGTCGATGAAGGAAAGCCGTCGAAGAAGTTCGATGGAACCTCTGCCACCGTCTACTTCGTTGCGGAAAGGGATTCCAGGTCAGCTTCCTGCCTGTATTCAGTCAGCAAGAGCAATGTCAAGGCAATCTCCGACCCTTCCTTTCACGTCTCGAAAGTCAGGATCTCTCCAGACATGAAATACGCCGCCGCTTCCATGAGCAGGTGCAACGTACCTGACCAGGTGTGGATATTCGATGTCGCAAAGCCTTCCCGCTCATTCAAGGTTGCAGATGCTGCCGAGGGTGTGGATCTCTCTTCGATGAATCTTCCTCAGCTCATCACCATGACGACGAAGGACGGATTCGAGCTCCCTGCCCTGATCTGTCTTCCTGATGACTTCGATCCGGCAAGGAAGTACCCTGTCCACATGGACATCTATGGCGGTCCTGATTCCCCACGCGTCACAGATGCATGGTCCGGTCTTGGAATGTACAAGTGGTTCACCAGCAATGGCATAATCGAGATCATAGCTGACTGCAGAGCTTCCGGACACAACGGAAGGAAGGGTCTTGACATGATCTACAGGAGGCTTTCCGAGAGGGAAGTGCTTGATTTCGTGGAGTGGGCGGACTATCTCAAGTCCCTGCCTTATGTCGATGGCGACAGGATTGGAGTCGAGGGCTTCTCGTTCGGTGGCACGATGACATCCCTGCTTGTCATGGATCATTCCGATGCCTTCCATTACGGAATCGCCGGAGGTGGTGTCTACGACTGGGCTCTCTACGACACCCATTACACGGAACGCTTCATGGACACTCCTGCGAACAATCCGGATGGCTATTCACAGACGCGCGCTGTGGCCCATGCCGCAAACTACCCTGTCAAGGCAGGAAAGGATGATGGCTCTGTGATGCTCAGGCTTACCCACGGCACAGGCGATGACAATGTCCATTTCCAGAACACCCTCATGCTCGTGGATGCACTCCAGAAAGCTGGCGCCAAGTTCGAGCTCATGATCTACCCTGACGGAATGCACGGCTACCGCGGCTACCAGGGCGCCCATGCCAATGATGCCGAGAATGAGTTCTGGCTCAAGTATCTGAAGGGGGAATAACCTCTCAGCCCCTGAAAGGCTGACATACAAGAATATGGTTGCCCGCGTCGTACGGAAGTTCGATGCGGGCTCCGAATATGTGCGCATCGTTGCCTGATCCCACTTTCAGGCGCGATCTCAGCTCGTCGCTGCTCAGAGGAATGTTTCTGGCTGACACCTCACACTTCGGGAACCTTTTCCCGACTTCCTTCATGGCGGCCTTGTTCAGAGGGAGAACCTCGCTGACGGTGAACACTTTCCCGAATCTGCCCAGCTGTTCGGCCAGAGCCTTCGATTCGTCTTCTCCAAGAGGCCTTGGCACTGCATAGAGGTGGGTGAAGCGGGCAAGCTTTGCAAGATGGAATTTCCTGGCCACGGCGCTGAAGACTCCTGCCTTCGTCAGGGATTTCCCTGGTTCAAAGAGGATCTCCATCCACGTGGAGTCCATCTGCGGAGCCTCATCCTCTTTCCGGACATCGTCGAAGCTGATGACATTCCCGTCCTCGCAGCAGATCGTGGACGCTTCACCATTGTGCTCCCTGTCCATCCAGATCAGTAGCTCCTTGCATTCGCCACCGAAGGCTACGACATGGATCTCCCTGACGCATCTCTTTCCCGCAGCATCCTCCAGCCTTTCCCTGACCATGCTGATGTCTGCCATGGGTGAGAGCTTGAGAAGGATGTGCCGGCATCGGTCGAACAGCTCAGGGACCAGCTTCAGGACATCCGGCTGACAGTCTTCCAGAAGGAACACCTTCTTGCCGTCCGAAGCTCTTCTGGCCGGGTCCAGGAAGATCAGCCCAGGCTCGGAGTCTCCAATTATCGAGTCGACATTCCCGGGTTTTACCTCCGCGCAGGAGATTGTCACATTGTCCATCCCGAGGATGGGAAAGTTGTGCCCTGCCGCAGCGGCGAGGTCAGGATTCATCTCATTGTAGATGACCTTTGACGAAACCTTGCTGAATGCCCATGAGTCCACTCCCATGCCTCCGGTAAGGTCGACGGTGAGAGTCGGTGCGCAGTCTGGATGTTCATTGAGGATCTTCCTTGCGAGGCTGGCCTTGTAGGTTGCTGTCTGGGTGGAGCTGCACTGTTCTGCGCTGATGGTGTTGACGTAGGCCAGCGAGGTGAGGGCGTGCCACTGGGGCACTTTCCTTGCGAGCTTCTTCCTTGAGTCGATCGTGCAGACGGCGAGGTCCCTTGGGGTCAGGCTCCCTGGAAGTGGGAATTCCGGTGCCGGCCAGCTCTTGACCGACAGCAGAAGCCTGGAGGTGTCAGACTTTTCATTGGCTACTATGAATTCCTCGAACTTGTCCATCTCTGCAAAGATAGCAATTTGATGAATATTCATTATCTTTGAAGAACCCAGAACCATTTTTCATGAAAAAGATTCTCTTACTTGCTGCCATGATGGCATGCACCGCGTTGTCTCTCCTTGCACAGGAGCGTATAGTTCTCGATTCCAAGCTGTTCCATGATGGCGGCTCTGACTGGCAGATGGCCAGGATCTCGGATGTCAGTGCTCCGGGCGAGCAGATTTCCAAGGAGGGGTTCGATTCCTCTTCATGGATGGATGCCATCGTTCCCGGGACTGTACTCGGCACCTTGGTGCACAATGAGGTCTATCCTGACCCTTACTGGGGCGTCAACAACAAGCTTGAAGAGGGACTGATCCCGGATCTCGCAACAGCCGGGAGAGACTGCTACACAAGCTGGTACCGCACCACTTTCGAGGTTCCTGAGGCTTTCTCCGGGAAGCATGTCTGGATGCAGCTCGACGGAATCAACTACCGCGCCGAGGTCTGGGTCAACGGAAGCCTGCTCGATGTCATCAACGGCATGTTCATCAAGGACTTCATCGATGTCACCGACTATGTCAAGGTTGGCGCTTCCAATGTGCTGGCTGTCAAGGTCTTCCCTGTGGATGTCCCAGGAGCTAAGATGCTCAGGAAGGAATGGGGAGCCACCGGCGAATTCCATAACGGAGGCGACGGCTTCATCGGAAAGAACACCACCATGCTGATGTCCGTGGGCTGGGACTTCACCTTCATGGATGGCATCCGTGACCGCAACACGGGCATCTGGAAGAGCGTTTCGCTCTATGCCACGGGCGACGTCGACCTCAGGCATCCTTTCATCAAGTCCGAGCTTCGCCATCCGGACTATGCCCAGTCACGCGAGACGGTCTCTGTCACCGTCGTCAACCCAAGCATGTCGATGGCCGGCGTCGATGTCACCGTCAAGGGTGAGATCGTCGGCGAAGGCATCACATTCGAGAAGACCGCACACCTTCTCCGCGGGGCACAGGCTGAGGTTACTTTCACTCCGGATGAATTCAAGCAGCTCATCATCGACGATCCAAAGCTCTGGTGGCCAATCAACAAGGGCCCTCAGAATCTTTACGAGCTCAAGTTGACTGCAGTCGTGGGTGGAAAGGTCTGCGACGAGGTCAGCACGACTTTCGGAATCAGGGAAATAGTATCCGACATGAACACACCTGATGGCTCGAGACTCTTCTATGTCAATGGAAAGAAGCTCTTTGTCCGCGGAACCAACTGGATTCCGGAGGCCATGCTCAAGATGACGGACGAGCGCACCGAGGCTGAGCTTAGGTACACCCGCCAGTGCGGCGTCAACCTCATCCGCCTCTGGGGTGGAGGAATCGAGGAAAGCGAGACCTTCTACCGTCTCTGCGACGAGATGGGTTTCCTTGTCTGGCAGGAATTCTGGCTCACGGGAGACACGATGCATCCACAGGATCAGCCGATGTACCTGGCCAATGTCGCATCGACAGTCAAGAATATCCGCAACCATCCATCCCTTGCCTACTATGTGGCCTCGAACGAAAGCTCGGAGGTGACCGGCACACCGGAACTTCTCGAGAAGCTGGATGGTACCAGAGGCTATCAGACCCAGTCTGAGTGCGATGGCATCCACGATGGCAGCCCTTACAAGCAGGTCAACCCTATGCGCCACTACGAGAACACCGCTTCGGACCGCGGCAGCCGTGTGGATGGCTTCAATCCTGAATACGGTACTCCTTGCCTGCCTCTCGCCGAGGAACTCAGGGAGATGCTTCCGGAGAAGGACCTGTGGCCTATGAACAAGGAGGCATGGGACTATCGCGATGGCAACGGTTTCCTTCTCATGACCACCCTCTATGACAAGATGGTCAAGGAGTACGGAGAGTCATCCTCTCTTGAGGAATATGTGCGCAAGGCTCAGTTCGTCGGTGCACTCAGCTACAAGGCTGTCTGGGAGGTCTGGAACTACAACAAGCTCGGCTACGGTGACAGGTGGGCATCCGGTGTCCTCTTCTGGCATCACAACAATGCAGTCCCTACGGTCGGATCGATGATGTGGGACTGGTCTCTCGAGCCTCTTGCCTCACTCTATGCGGCAGCAAATGCCCTGGAGCCTCTTCATGCCCAGTTCGACTACCTCAAGAACACTGTCTCTGTCGTCAACGACTACTATCAGGCTTTCACCGGCTACAAGGTCAAGGCTCAGGTCTATGACATCCGCAGCAAGGTTGTCTTCGAGAAGTCCGCTGTCGTCGACCTTCCGGAAGATGGTGTTGCATGTGATGTGATCAGGATCGACTTCCCTGAGAACATCTCGCAGGTCAACTTCATCAAGCTTTATCTCTACGATGAGAAGGGAAAGCTTGTCTCCGAGAACTTCTACTGGAGGTCCAATGATGCCTACGAGGGCAAGACTACCGTGACAGGTCCGACCACTTCCGGATTCCAGACGCTGTCGGATCTTGGCAGGGCAGATGTGAAGACCACATATTCAGTGAGGGAGGAGAACGGAAAGTTCTTCGTCGATGTCACCCTGAAGAACCGCTCTTCGAGGATTGCATTCTTCAACCAGATCGAGCTCCTCGACAAGGATGGAAAGCATGTGAAGCCTTCGTTCTACACCGACAACTTCTTCTGTCTCACACCTCATGCACAGAAGACGGTCACCATCGAGACTTCCTCAAGGTACACCGGGAACGGTGTCGACCTCAGGGTCAGTGGCTTCAACTGCCCTACGTTCAAAACTTCGTTGAAACATTGATGGCTCCCGAGTGTGGGCAGACCTTCTTTTTGAGTATATTTGCAGAATCAGGAAACAACAAACTTAAAATACAATGGCACAAGATTATATGGCAGTCGTCAAGCAGTGGCTTGAAGGCGATTTCGACCAGGAGACCAAGATGCAGATCCTTGAACTCAGGAACAACGACCCTGCAGGTCTCGAGGATGCTTTCTACAAGAATCTTGAGTTCGGTACCGGCGGACTCAGGGGCATCATGGGTGTGGGAACAAACAGGATGAACAAGTACACCGTCGGCATGGCCACCCAGGGCCTTGCCAACTACATCCTCAAGCATGTCAGCGGAGACGACATCAAGGTCTGCATCTCCTATGACTCCCGCAACAATTCAAAGCTTTTCGCCAGGATCACCGCCGACGTGTTCAGTGCCAATGGACTTCACGTCTACATCTTCGACAACATCAGGCCTACGCCTGAACTCAGCTATGCCATCCGCAAGGTAGGAGCTATCGCTGGTGTCATGGTGACGGCTTCACACAATCCGAAGGAGTACAACGACTACAAGGCTTACTGGAACGATGGCGCACAGATCACTTCACCTGTCGACACCGAGATCATCGCCGAGGTCGCCAAGGTTTCGGATCCTTCTCTCGTCAAGTTCGAGAAGGGTGACCACTGCGGCGAGGTCGAGCTCATGGGCAAGGCAATGGATGAGAGTTACATGAAGGACATCCTCTCCCTCATGCTCAGCCCTGAGTCATGCAAGAGGCACAGCGATCTCAAGATCGTCTACACTCCTCTGCACGGATGTGGCGTCCGCCTCGTCCCTGAGTGCCTCAAGAGGCTTGGCTTCACCAATGTCTACCATGTCATGGACCAGGATGTCAGCGATGGCGATTTCCCTACCGTGGCTTCTCCAAACCCGGAAGAGCCTGCAGCAATGAAGATGGCTCTCGAGCTTGCTGACAAAAAGGGCGCTGACCTTGTCATGGCGACCGACCCTGATGCCGACCGCATGGGCATTGCAGTCCGCGACAATGACGGAAAGCTTGTCCAGCTCAACGGAAACCAGACTGCCAGCATCATGACATACTACATCCTTACCCGCTGGAAGGAACTTGGCAAGATCGATGACACCAAGTACATCTGCAAGACTGTCGTCACTTCACAGCTTCTTGCCGACATCGCCGAGAGCTTCGGCGTGAAGTGCTATGACGTCCTCACGGGCTTCAAGTACATCGGTGAGGTTGTCCGCCGCAACGAAGGAAAGGGTGAATTCATCTGTGGAGGCGAGGAAAGCTATGGCTTCAATGTCGGAGAGTTCGGCCGCGACAAGGATGCTCCAGTAGCATGCTCAACCATCGCAGAGTGTGCTGCATGGGCAGCCGACCAGGGACTGTCCCTCTACCAGCTGCTCCAGAGAATCTACAAGGAGTACGGCTACCGCAAGGAGTCTCTCGTCTCTCTCGTCCGCAAGGGCAAGACCGGTGCTGAGGAAATCCAGCAGATCATGGCCGACATGCGCCAGAATCCTCCTCAGGAGATCTGTGGCTCCAAGGTCGTCAAGGTCATCGACTACCTTGAGCCTGAGAAGACAGGACTTGTCAAGTCAAACGTTCTTCAGTTCTTCAGCGAGGCAGGAGACATCGTCTCTGTCCGTCCTTCCGGAACAGAGCCGAAGATCAAGTTCTACTTCGGTGCAAAGGGTGACGATGCTGACGCAAAGCTCGAGGCTCTGCGCGCTCAGTTCATCAAGTAAGGTTTCCTCATGATGCCTGCCGCCAGCCTGAAAAGGAGGGCGGCGATGAGGATCACGATCAGGTTGAACGGTACGGTCAGCAGCCAGTCGATCCTGTGGGAATAGTCCCTGTACGGCGTCCCTGATGCCGTGGAGCTGGAGTCCCATCTCGCGAAAGGATTGCTCATCAGCACCGTGCCGTCATCAAACCTGGCTACAAGACGTATGTAGCTGTCGCTTTCGGAGAATCTGTAATCCACGGAAGCCGTGTCGCTGACTGTCTTGACGAGTTCTCCTTCCTGTCCGATGACCTCAATCCTTGATGCAGGGCGTGAGAGGGTCATGAATGTCTCGTTTCCATCCCTCAGACCGATGTCCAGGATGGTCGGGAGGTCATGGTTTGCCCTGATCTTCTCGTCCCAGTCCCCGTTGCCGAAGTCCGGGATGTGGGCGGTGTAGCATCTGCCTGCCAGAAGGCTTTCCTTTATGTCTTCGTAGTTCTCTGTCGGCGAGTCGATGTAGGTGCATCTTCTCGCAATCCTGTCAGTCTTTTCCGGCTCGTGGAGATCGTCGCTGATGGCGCTCGGGACATAATGCCCGTTGGAAAGGGCGATGTCCCATTTCCTGCAGTAGGTGTCCTTGTCCCTGAAGCCGCAGTCGGCCTCAAGCAGCCTGTAGCCGCTCAGAAGGGCCATGTCGCTTTCGCCGGTGAAGTTCGTCCTGTCCGGGTGGTTGAAGAAGATGAAGTCTGCGTCCTTGAGCAGCATGTCCATCTTGAACTGCCTCTGCGAGACCGTGACAGGCATGAAC
>JAGHSC010000059.1 GCA_018066065.1 Candidatus Cryptobacteroides faecihippi | reverse complement strand
GGATGGGGTCGGCGTGGGGAATGATCGGAGGGTCCGGGGCGGTGATTGGTGATTATCGGGAAATTTATTACATTTGCGTGGATAATAATCACGATACTACAATGTACAAGAGAGTTCTTCTTAAGCTCAGCGGTGAGAGCCTCGGTGGCCAGACCGGAAAGGGTCTCGATCCGGAGTGCCTCAGAAAATATTCCAAGGAAGTTGCGGCTGCCGCGAAGGCCGGCCTTCAGATTGCCATCGTCAACGGTGGCGGTAACATCTTCAGGGGCCTTCAGGGGCTCGACAAGGGGTTCGACCGTGTTGAGGGTGACCGCATGGGAATGCTCGCAACAGTTATCAATTCGCTTGCACTCAGCCAGTTCATCAAGGATGAGGGAGTGAATGCCGAGGTTTTCTCTGCAACTCCTATGGAACCTCTCGTACGCTACTACAACCGTGACAATGCAGTCAAGGTGCTTGAGGAAGGCGGTGTCGCACTCATCTGCGGCGGTACCGGCAACCCATTCTTCACGACTGACTCGGGTGCAGCCCTCAGGGCTCTCGAGATCCAGGCCGATGTCGTGCTCAAGGGTACCCGCGTCGACGGAGTCTACACGGCCGACCCTGAGAAGGATCCGACTGCCGTCAAGTACGACGAGATTACCTTCGACGAGGCGATGGCAAAGCATCTCAGGGTCCTCGACCAGACTGCCTACGCCCTCTGCAATGACGGCAACATGCCGATCATCGTCTTCGACATCGACGGCGAGGGCAATCTCCAGAAGCTCATCAAGGGCGAGAAGGTCGGAACCCTCGTGCACAAGTAACCTTCGTACACAAGTAATCCCCGTGCACAAGCAATGATTGAATATCAACGAATAATCCAATAACACCATGCTTACAGACAAGGCAAAAGAAATCGTCGCAGCTGCTTCATCAAAGATGGAAGCCACTGTCGCATTCCTTGAGGAAGACCTCAAGACCTACAGAGTCGGAAAGGCAAATCCTGCCATCCTCAACAGTGTAATGGTAAACTATTATGGAACCGAGACCCCTGTCCCTCAGCTGGCTTCAGTGACTGTTCCTGATGCCAGGACCATCGCAATCCAGCCATGGGAGAAGAGCCTCATCCCTGCAATCGAGAAGGCTATCATCAATGCCAACCTTGGATTCACTCCTTCAAACAATGGCGAGGTTGTCCGCTGCCCTATCCCACCTCTCACCGAGGAAAGGCGCAAGGAACTCATCAAGAAGGCAAAGGCCGCAGGTGAGAGCGCAAAGGTAGCTGTCAGGAACAGCCGCCGTGACGGTGTCGACTCACTCAAGAAGGCTGAGAAGGCCGGTGACTTCTCTGAGGACGTCCGCAAGGAAGGTGAGGATGAGATCCAGAAGAGCACTGACGCCAAGATCAAGGCCATCGATGTCCTCGTGGCTGCCAAGGAAAAGGAAATTATGACTGTCTAGGCGTTGTTTTTCCGTTTTTTTCCTATATTTGCACCCGTTATGATGAGCGCACGATTTTATTGCTTCGGTTATTATTTCCTCTACCAGATACAGTAGCGGACCGGACTTTGGTGCTCTCATCCTTATGGAATATGAATAAGATGGCTGTCCGGTAAGTTTCGGACAGCCTTTTTTATGAAACGGACTTTTCAGACATGAAGAAGGTTGCGATACAAGGCTATCGTGGATGCTTCCACGAGCAGGCTTCGCGGGAGTTCTACTCCAGGATGGGAGAGGACATCGAGATTCTCGAGTGCCCAACTTTCGTCAGCCTGTTCAAGGCAATGGACGAAGGTAAGGCGGATGCCGCTGCAATGGCCATCGAGAACACCATCTCGGGCGGTCTCATCCCGAATTTCGAACTGCGCAGGGCCAATCCTTACAAAGTGAAGGGTGAGGTCTACATCCGCATCGTCCAGAACCTCATGGCCCTCCCCGGCCAGAAGCTCGAGGACATCAAGCAGGTCAGGACACATTACATGGCCATGAACCAGACCAGGAAGTTCTTCGAGGAAGAATGCCCTTGGGTCGTCATGAGCGAGCATGAGGACACTGCAAAGGCTGCCATCGAGATCGCCGAGGGCAAGCTGATGGGTGTCGGAGCTGTCGCTTCGGCTCTTGCGGCCGAGCAGAACGGCCTGGAAATCCTTGCCCCGAGCATCGAAACCTACAAGCAGAACTTCACCAGGTTCCTGATCCCGGATGACTCGATAGCGGTCCCTCGCAAGGACATCAACAAGGCCAGCCTCTGCTTCACGCTGCCTCACAAGCCGGGCTCCCTTGCCCAGATCCTTACGATCCTCTCGTTCTACGACATGAATCTCACGAGGATCCAGTCCCTGCCGATCCCGGGCCAGGAGTGGCAGTACTTCTTCTATGTGGACATAAAGTTCGCAACGTACGAGCGTTACCGTCAGGCACTCAAGGCCGTCAGGCCACTTATGGCGGATCTGAACATCTTAGGCGAATATAAATCAGCACAGTGATGATAATTACTCCGGCAAGAAGGACCAAGGGGGTCCAGGAATACTATTTCTCCAGGAAGCAGAAGGATCTCGACGCTGTCAGCGCAAAGCTCCAGGCAGCGGGAGACAGGTTGATAAATCTTGGAATAGGTGCACCGGACGGCATGCCACCGGCAGCGGCCATCAAGGCTCTGGTGGACTCAGCCACCACTCCGGGCAACCATGCCTACCAGAACTACAAGGGTCTTCCAGCCTTCAGGCAGGCCATCGCAGACTGGTACGAGAGATTCTATGAAGTCAAGCTCAATCCGAACGGAGGCATCCAGCCACTTGTAGGCTCCAAGGAGGGTATCCTCCTGATTTCCATGGCTTTTGTCAATCCGGGCGACAAGGTTCTTGTCCCGGATCCCGGCTACCCAACCTACACATCGGCGTCCAATCTGGTCGAGGCTGAGGTCCTGACTTATGACCTCAAGGAGGAGAATGGCTTCCTTCCAGACTTCGATGCCCTCGAGGCCATGGACCTGGAAGGCGTGAAGATCATGTGGGTCAACTATCCGAACATGCCTACCGGTGCAAAGGCCACTCCTGAAGTCTATCAGAAGCTCGTGGATTTCGCCCTCAAGCATAAGATCCTGCTGGTCAACGACAATCCGTATTCATTCATCCTTACGGACAAGCCGATCTCGATGCTTTCCGCCAAGGGCGCGGAGGAGTGCTGCCTCGAGCTGAACTCACTTTCCAAGGCCCACAACATGAGCGGATGGCGTATCGGAATGGTCTGCGGAGCCCCTGAACTCATCGCGGAGGTCCTGAAGGTCAAGAGCCAGATGGATTCCGGAATGTTCAAGGCACTCCAGCTTGCTGCCATCGAGGCCGTTGGCCAGGGCCCTGAGTGGTTCAAGGAGCTGAATGCTGAATATTCAAGGAGGCGAGAGGGTGCAGGCAAGATCTTCGACCTGCTCGGTGCGAAGTACAACCCGGACACGGCGGGCCTGTTCCTCTGGGGAAGGATCCCGGAGAAGTATGCCTGTGGCGGCATGACTGCGGGAGAGGCTCTCTCGGAGAGGATTCTCCACGAAGCGGGAGTCTTCATCACCCCTGGCTTCATATTCGGAAAGAATGGAGAGAACTACATCAGGGTTTCGCTGTGTGCGAACCCTGCGATGATGGAGGAGGCTCGCTGCAAGATTGAAAAGGCTTTGGACAAGATATTATGATAGTAGGTGTAATCGGACTGGGCCTCATCGGAGGCTCAATGGCTCTCGACCTCAAGAGAAGGGGCTTCGCCGACATGGTCCTCGGCGTCGAGAAGGATCCTGTCAATGCGGCAGCGGCAAAGACCATCGGCCTTGTGGATGATGTGGTCCCGTTTGAGGACTGTGTCCGCAGGAGCGATGTAGTCGTCATTTCCATCCCTGTCGGGGCTGCCGTGAAGCTGCTGCCTCAGGTGCTGGACATATTCGGAGAGTGTGAGGGGGAGAAGGTTGTTATCGATGTCTGCTCGACGAAGAGCCAGATCGTGCGTTCCGTGCACTACCATCCGCTCCGCAGGCGTTTCGTGGCCACCCATCCTATGGCCGGCACCGAGTATTCCGGCCCGTGGGCTGCCATGCCTAACCTTTTCGATGGCCGCGCGTGCATCTTCGCGAACACTGAGGATTCCGATCCGAAGGCAGTGAAGACGGTCGAGGAGCTGTACGGGGTGCTGAACATGCGCCCTTTGTACATGAATGCGGACAATCACGATGTGCACACGGCATACGTCTCGCACATCTCCCATGTGACTTCATTCGCACTCGCTCTGACGGTCCTTGACAAGGAGCAGGACGAGAAGCACATATTCGATCTCGCTTCCGGAGGTTTCTCATCCACTGTGCGCCTTGCGAAGAGTTCCGCCGACATGTGGGTTCCGATCCTTACTCAGAACAGGGACAACGTCCTGCATGTGATCGACACCTATCTTGAGAAGATGAATGCTTTCAGGGATGCCATCGCCGACTACGACGAGGAAAAGATCGAATCCCTGATCCATGATGCCAACAGAATAAAGAAAATCATCAGATAATGGAAATCAGACTTGATACCGTCCCTGTTTCAGAATGGGGCTTCTTCGATGAGAGCATCCCGCCTCTAGTGATTGCGGGTCCATGCAGCGCTGAGTCGGAGCTGCAGGTGATGCTTACTGCAAAGGAACTCAGCTCTTTCGGCATCCACGTGTTCCGTGCCGGAATCTGGAAGCCACGCACCCATCCGGGAAGTTTCGAGGGTGTGGGCACCCAGGGCCTCAAGTGGCTCCAGAAGGTCAAGAGAGAGTTCGGGATGAAGGTCGGTACCGAAGTCGCTTCCGAGAAGCACGTCTACGAATGCATCAAGTACGGTGTCGACATCGTGTGGATCGGTGCGCGTACGACCGCAAATCCTTTCCTTGTTCAGGAAATAGCTGATGCTCTGAGGGATACCGACATTCCTGTGCTCGTCAAGAATCCTGTCAATCCGGACATCGACCTTTGGATCGGTGCGCTGGAAAGGCTTAACCAGGCTGGCGTGCGCAAGCTGGGCGTGATCCACAGAGGCTTCTCCACCGTCGAGAAGATTCCTTACAGGAACGATCCGGGCTGGAAGATGGCTGTCGAGCTTCGAACCCGTTACCCTGAGATTCCTTTCTTTGCCGACCCTAGCCACATGGGCGGATCCAGGGCCTATCTGCAGGAGCTCAGCCAGCGTGCAATGGACCTTGGCCTCGATGGTCTGATGATCGAGTCGCACTGCGATCCTTCATGCGCAATGAGCGATGCCAAGCAGCAGCTGACCCCTGACGCCCTGAAGGGACTTCTCGAGAGCCTGACCGTGCGTCAGAAGGTCACCAATGATGCAGAGTACAACGAGAACATCGAGCAGCTCAGGACTCAGATCGATGTTATAGATGAGAACCTCATCAGATCCCTCGCCTCTCGTCTTGAGATTTCGAGGAAGATCGGTGAGTTCAAGAAGGCTCACAACATCGCTATCGTGCAGGCAAGCAGATGGGACAGCATTCTCAGCTCGATGATTTCAAAGGGCAAGGAGTGCGGTCTTTCCGAGGATTTCGTGTCAATCATCTTCAACGCGATTCATGATTCTTCAGTTGCGGAGCAGAACAAAATACTTGAAAAATAGTTAGCTCTATTGTCATTTGGTCGAATAGCCTCATCCGTTCAAGCGGATGGGGCTTTAAAGTTTTATATGGAAATGTGCTTTTGTTTTTATTTATTTTATGGCGTGATTTTGAAAAAATGAAAGCCTTGAATGGTGTAATGCGATGATTATCTAACTCGGTGACTCGTGCTAACTACGTATTATTCAATAGCTTGATTGTGACTTATGTTTTGAATGATTCTGTTTTTTTATTTACTTTGCGGATTATTATTTGGGATATTGTATCATTCAATAAT
>JAGHSC010000016.1 GCA_018066065.1 Candidatus Cryptobacteroides faecihippi | reverse complement strand
TAGGTCGCGAAGCTCTGTGGGGTCTGATGGAAGCGGGTGACCGGAGCAGATTGAAAAGAACAAGTGGAACAATAATCTTATTTTAGAATTATAATGGTAGAACAGGTAACTGTGTTTGTACCTGCATCGATCGCAAACCTTGGTTGCGGTTTCGACATCATGGGTATGGCTGTCGAGAGTGCAGGTGATATCCTCAGCATGGAAATGTCTGAGGGTGACGGAATTGAAATCATCAACAGGACGGACTATGACATTCCTTCAACTGTCGAGGACAACGTCATGACTCCTTCAATCAGGGCAATGCTTGCCGCTGCGGGCGTCCAGAGGCACATCAAGATCACCCTGATGTGCAAGATCATGCCAGGAAGCGGTATCGGTTCCAGTGCGGCATCCGCTGCGGGTGCCGTCGTGGCGCTTAACCATCTTCTCGGCAACCGTTTCTCCGAGAAGGAGATGGTCGAGTTTGCAATGGAGGGCGAGGCTCTGTCCAGCGGCGGTGCCAAGCATGCCGACAACGTCGCTCCCGCCATCCTCGGTGGTATCGTCCTGATTTGTTCCTACGCTCCTTTCGAGTACATCAGGATTCCTTTCCCTGAGTCGTTCTGCGCTGCGATCGCTCATCCTCAGATCACTGTCAGGACTTCGGAGAGCCGTGCCGTGCTTCCTAAGGACATCCCGCTTCACGATGCGATCCTTCAGTGGGCGAATGTCGGTGGCCTTGTGGCCGGCTTCATGAACAAGGACATGGGTCTTGTGGGCAGGAGCATGAGGGATGTGATCGTCGAGCAGCATCGAAAGAAGTTCATCCCTGGCTTCGACGAGCTCAGGGAGAAGCTTTTCGCCGCCGGGGCAAAGGCTTTCAACATCTCCGGATCGGGTCCTTCAGTCTTCGCTCTCTGCGAGGATGAGGCGAAGGCCAAGGAGCTTTGCCAGATCATGTCGGATCATTTCCAGAGCCTTGGCATAGTCGCTGACTCGCTTGTCGCCCATGGTGACAACAGAGGTGCAAGGGTGATCTTCTAGTATATTCATTTAAACATAACGAACTGAACATCATGAAATTCTATAGTACACGCAATGCGGATCTCCGCTGTTCCCTCAAGGAGGCTGCAAGCATGGGTCTTGCTCCTGACGGAGGCCTTTTCATGCCGGAATCAATCCCTCAGGGCGACCTTGAGAAGGTGATGGCCTGTGAGGCTTTCCCTGAGATGGCTGCCCATCTTGCCGGGTTCTTCTTCGATGAGTTCACGTACGGTGAACTTCTTGAGATGACGACCAAGGCTTTCTGCTTCGATGTGCCTCTTGCGCAGGTCGGTCCTGGCTTCTCCACTCTGGAGCTTTTCCATGGGCCTACCTTTGCATTCAAGGATGTCGGTGCCGGGTTCATGGGCCAGATGATGGGTCGTCTTGCCGACAAGGGTAAGGCCATCAATGTGATCGCTGCGACTTCCGGTGACACTGGAAGTGCCGTTGCGAATGGTTTCTACAAGGTCGATGGTGTCAATGTGACGGTGCTCTATCCAAAGGGCAAGGTGAGCAAGTTCCAGGAGAGTCAGATGACGACCCTGGGGGAGAACATCCATGCCGTTGCTGTGGACGGTTGCTTTGACGATTGCCAGGCGATCGTGAAGAAGCTCTTGGCTGACAAGGAGTTCCATGACGGCTATCGTCTTACTTCTGCGAATTCGATCAACATCCTTCGCTGGATCCCTCAGAGTTTCTACTATTTCTGGGCTTACAGGCAGTGGGTCGCCGGCGGTGGCCGCAAGGATCCTGTCGTTGTCGTCCCTAGCGGCAACATCGGCAACTTGGCTGCGGGTGTGCTTGCCAAGAGGATGGGGCTTCCGATTGCTTCCTTCGTGGCTGCCAACAATTCGAATGATACTTTCTTCCGCTATCTCGAGTCCGGTGAATATGTGCCTTCGCAGACTGTTCCTACCGTTGCGAATGCGATGGATGTGAGTGCGCCCAGCAATTTCGAGAGGATCCAGTGTTTCTATGGTTCTGATTGGTCAGCTGTTGCTGCGGACATCCGTGGCTGCAGGTTCAGCGATGAGGAGATTCGTGGTGCGATCCGTGAGATGAGCGAGAAGTTCTCTTATCTGAGCTGTCCTCACAGTGCGACTGGGTACTTGGCTGCGAAGAAGTTCGGGGTCGATGGTTTCTGGCTCTCGACTGCGCATTATGCCAAGTTCATCGATGTGGTGCGTGTGGCTCTTGGTGAGGATATTCCTTTGATCGAGCCTTTCCAGAGCATCAGTGAGCGTGAGGGCAGGCATGAGGAGGTTCCGGTTTCGGCCGATGCAGTCCGTGACATCATCGCTTCGCTGTAGCGTGTGAGTGCATTTTGGGCTGGCTCCTGGTTTTCCCTTGGGCCGGAGGGGTGTGCACTCCGCCCGACCACGTCGCGATCGCCTACTCACTGCGGCCACTGCGGTGGCTCGCTAACTCGGCGCGCTGCGCCTCAGACACACGCTCGCTTTTCACCGCATAGGCTCTTGTTCGCTACGGCGTCGCTCCTATGCGGGCTGCGTGTACACCCCTCCGGCCCTCCCGGTGCGCGGCTTTTCCCTCGTTCGCCGCTTTTGCTTCCCTCGACGGACGGCTTTGCCCTCCGATTCCGTCCATCCCGCGTGCGACGGACGTAATAATAGCTCCATTCTGCTTGTGAGGCCCTCCGAGCGGGCTTTTGTCCAGGAATTGCCCCATTATCCGTCCGCCGAGTCAACGAAAAGCAGCTTTGCCCTCCGATTCCGCTCGTCGCAAGTGCGACGGACAGAACGATGGCTCGATTCCGCTCCCGAGGCGGCCTCGGAGGGAGGAAGAGACTTCCGTCACTTCTCCAGCTAGGCTAGATCACATCCATGCGACGCATCGCCTCGAGCCTGAATGCCGAAGGCCATGCAACAAGCCAGTCGTTGAGACGATCCTGGCGAGACGAAGATGGAGCTTCTCTCAACCCTTCGGCACTCTCTCCCTGTCTGAGCGAGAATCCCCAATAGTTCTCGAAGCAAGCCTCGTTCTGTCCTCCCGCAGGACGTACCCGTCCATTGATCGCCGTTGTCCCATCCGAAATCTTCTGGCAGGCGTATGCCCAGATAGCATCTGCCTTCTCCCTCCACTGGCTGTCGCCCGTAAGCTCGGCAAGTTCCACCCATTCCGGAGTCCAGAGGCAGGCATAGACATCCAGATGATGGTGCTGAGTCGACACGCTTGTCCCGCCGAAAGTGTGGAAGTCATTGATGGAGAATGAATCATCTTCCGGATAGATGCCATCGTAATGCCACATCCATGTACTCAGGTAATATGACACCATGACGGCATCGTCAAGGTATCTTTGCTCCCCGCTGAGCTTGTACATCCTGATTGCCGAGCGGATCAGTGACACTGACGATTCCTTGTCGATGCACCAAGTGTCGAGCGCTCCCGCCGTGGTGTAACCATCATTCCTGAGCTCGGAAAAATAATAGTCGTAAGCCTTCAGGGCCGAGTCAAGATACTTCTGCTCCCCGGTGATGCTGTAGGCATCGATCATTGGAGGAACCATGAACATGCCCACGGTCCCTTCGCGGAATATGCACTCACCGTCATAGGTCCATCCGCGGGCGTAGCATCCGTTGTCCTGCTGGTCAGCCATGACAAAGTCCAGGGCAGCAAGCGCAAGCTCCCGGTACTGAGGCCTGTCATGGCCGCATTCCTTTGCAAGTTGTTCTGCGACAAGGAAATTCATGGCACTGGTGCCGAGATTGCAAGCGTCGATCCTGCATTCCCCACCATCGAGGATTGGATCGAACTGCGTGATGAACAGGCCGTTCGGCAGGCGGCAGTTGTCTGCCCAGCAGTCCAGGGTGGCAAGGCCTTTCTCAAGAGATTCCTTGTCGCCATGCTTGAGGTAGTCCCAGAGCAGGGAACAGCTTGCGCTTATGTTCTGCCCGCACCAGCCGCTCTCATAGCGCCCGCCTGGACGCTGGAACCAACTTCCATCCGCTCCTGGAAGCAGGCCAATGCTGAAACCTTTGAATATTCCTTCCTCGGCCCAAAGGCTCTTCTTGAAGAACCTTGTCCCGAGATCCCAGACTGCATTGTAGTCAGGAACCGCCATGTGAGGATGCTCCATACTGTTCCAGCACTGCTTCAGGAAGTGTGAGACAGCCTTGTGCTGAGGCTCGATCCCAGTGACATCGACGTACATGGTCAAGCTCCTGGATTCTCCGGCCTTCATGCTCGCGCTTCTTCTCCATCCCTGGTCATACCTGTCCCTGTTGCAGTAGAAATCAGGTAGTTCCTCCTCAGGCCAGACCAGTCTGTGGGTTGTGGCGCTGTCTTCCGGCATCACACTGTAGGAAAAATCATCCTGGCTACACTGCGGAACATCGCTCCAGGTTGCGACCGCATGTCTCTCTCCTTCAGAATAGACAGCCCCTGGGATAGGGGAGCGGCGGTAGGAGTAGGTCCTCCATCGGCCATCCTTTCCGGCACCTTTGGGCTCCAGCCCCTTTCCCCACCAGTTTCCGTTGTATGACACTGCCGGAAGCATCCAGTAGTCAGAATGGGAAGAATGGATGAAGTCAGCATTGAGCCTAGCGTCTTCAACATCTTCATCTGCCGTGAATGTGAAAGTGACCTTGAACGTGCTTTCCGCCACCTTTTCTGTCTTTGTCCTGATGCCGATCCCTTTGTTCGCACTGGCTGAAGCCTGGCCTACAATCGATCCATCAGGGGCAATAAGCGAGTCTTCTGACCAATGATACCTGCCTGAAGTGCAGGACACTGCTGCAAGCACCGCTATTGCGGCATAAACGATTCTTTTCATCCCTTCTTTTTTTCTGTTTCCCAAAAATAAGTATTTATGTGTTTATTCGCAGTTTGTGCCGCAAAGTGGCACACGCTGCCGCTATCTTTGCACCAGAAACAAAAAACAGAGACACGCCATGACAGCAATCATTTCAGCAATCGCAGCAGCAATCCACTTCGTGATCTATGCAGCAATCGTAGTCCTTGCACTGTCGATGCTCGTGGGCATCAACATCGCATTCATTGCAGGAGAATGGAAGGAACTCAGGATGAGTGCCAGGATAAGAGCCGGAAGGATTGCAGTCAGATCAACCCTGAAGCGACTCCATCAGGGCGTCAAGCTCAGCCCTGCAATGGCCCGGGATGATCACATGGTGGTTGCCGATAGGGTCGGTCAGGAAGTACTTGGCCTGTGATGGATCATCAAGCATGATGACCTGCTGGGTGCGGCAGAGATTGGCCTCTGCCTGGCTTCTGACAAGTCTGCCCTCAGCCGCGAAATGTCTCTTGAGGTCGCCTGAGACCTTGAAGATGGTCACATCACCGTTCTTCATCCAGCCGCGCACTCCGACTCCGATTCCGGACTCGAAATGAGTGTCCAGCTCGTAGGATTCCACCATCTCGAAAGGAATGGTGCAGTGGGCGAACAAAAGTTCACCTGTCTGCGGATCGATCCTGGATGGGTTTGCCTGGAAGCCTGAGACTCCTGTCACAGCTCTTGACACAGCCATTGAAAGCATTGTCGGAACATCGCCCTCGCAGCATCCGACAAACCCCTCCGAATTGAGCTTCGCAAGCGCCACGCAACCTGTGTTCCTCATTGAAGTAAGCAGGTCGAAACACCTGATTGTCAGTCCGCTGAGTTCGTTGTCGGAAATGATGGCCTTGAGCGCCTCGTAGATCTTCAAGGCATCGGAGATGGAATCCTTGATGCCCTGCGTCGGAGCCTTGGAAAGCAGTTCTTCATCCTTCTGCTCCGGGAGAGTGCTGCAGATCTCATTGACCCTCTGAAGAGGGATGTCCAACAGCTCGATGCCTGAAGCAGCCTTCACTGCCGCATAGTTGGCCTGGCTTGCAATGAGCCAGTCCGAAGGCTTGCCAACAACTCCAAGCTTCCTGCCGTCAAGTTTCCTGCGGGCCGCACCGACTCTTTCAAGAAGGCTGATCCTGCCTGAGATGTACTCCGGGCTGCCGTGAAGGACCTCACCCTTCATCCCGTTCTGCCTGAGGTAGGAGAGGATCTCCAGCGAAGCGGCCAGGGAGTTGCTCTTGCCTGATGTGAGAAGGTAGAACGGAGCCTTGCTCCTTGCGCGAAGCTCAGGTATCATCGGGAGGATTATGCCCTCCGAACCACCTGTCCTCACGAAAATGAGATCAAGGTCGTGCCTTCCATATTCAGAGAAATCGCTTCCCTTGAATGAATATTCAATCCCTAGGCTGCTGAGGAACTCGCGGGTGACTCCTCCCACGGCGGCTTCATCATGAAGGGATGAAGTCAGTGTGTAGATTGCTATGTCTTTCATCTTTTCTGATCCGGTGGGCTGATGGTTAGGGCTCCGAGGAGGCAAATATAAAATAAAATGTCTAATTTTGGCATCCGAAATGAACAACAGAGCAGGCAACACCATCTATCACATCATTGCCATCGTCATCGTTGGCATCTGGGGGCTTACCTTCATCTCCACAAAGACACTCCTGATCGCGGGGCTGACTCCGGAGGAAATCTTCCTCATCCGCTTCTGCATCGCCTATGCGGGAATGTGGCTCTTCGAGCTTAAAAGCCGCCCGAAACTGTTCTGCAGTTCCTTCAAGGATGAGCTTACGATGGCTGTCTCCGGAATCATGGGAGGAAGCCTTTACTTCTGGTCCGAAAACACCGCCCTGCAGTACACCATGGCCAGCAATGTCTCATTCATCGTCTGCACCACACCTCTGCTCACAGCCTTGCTGTACTCCGCGATCAAGAAGGTCGGAATCGGGAAATGGACATTGGTCGGCAGCGTCATGGCACTGCTCGGCATCGGAATGATAGCCTTCAGCGGGGGAGAGGAATTCCACCTGAGCCTGATCGGTGACATCCTTGCCCTGGTCGCATCGCTGACCTGGGCAATCTACACGATCGTGACGAACGACATCCTGAAGAAATACCCTTCCGTGATGGTCAGCCGCAAGGTCTTCTTCTACGGACTCGTGACCATCATACCTGTACTTTTGTACAATGGATGGGCTTTCCCGCTTTCCGGATTCGCGCAGACAAAGGTCCTTCTGAATATCCTTTTCCTCGGAGTCATCGCTTCACTCATCTGCTATGCCATGTGGAACGTGATAATAAAGAAGCTCGGCACAGTGTCGAGCTCCAATTATATCTATCTTAATCCGTTGTTCACGCTGCTGGGAGCGGCCCTTATCCTTGGTGAAAGGCTTGCCCCTGTCGCCATCGTTGGATGCGTCCTGACGCTTGCCGGAGTCTGGACGGCGTCCCGGGACTGATGTCTAGTCGTATTTGCCTTCCAGCACGTCGCGGACTGCCTCGAGGTAGCCGAAGCCGTAGTAGTGGTCAGGAAGGAGGTAGCTGCCCTCGACCCACTCGTTCCATGCATTGATCATCATGAACTTTGGCTGCTCAGGGTGCGCATACACATATTCCTTGGCCTTCTGGAGATAGGTCGCGAAGCTCTGTGGGGTCTGGTGGAAGCGGGTGACATCCTCGGCGCCCTTGGCAGGGAAGCGAGGAGTGTCATCCCAGCCGACTGAGACGGTAGGGAAGACAGGGACATCGAATGCTTCGTCCATCTGGGCCCTGCATGCGAGTGCGTTCTTTCCGTACTGGATGTAGTCTGAAGTGAAGCCTCCCATGTTGTAGAGAGCCTCGCTGTTGATTCCGAACTTCTCGATGCGGCGCTTCATCTGTGCGATCCTCTCGTCGCTCATGATGTAGCCGCCACCCTGGGTCTCCTGGATGTGGAGTCCCGGGAAGCCAGCCTTCCTGACCTCCTCGCGCATGTATTCCATTGCCTTGGCAGCCTCATCCTCTGAACCGAAGCCGCGGACGAAGTTGTCGATGGAGAAGATCGCGAGGACCGGGCAGCCGTCGATCTTGACGTAGTTCGGAAGATGGAAGTACTGGTTGATGATCCTTGCGGTGACCTTCTTGAGCTTGTCCCAGTCGACATCCGGGTTGAAGAGCCTCTCCTCGTTGTCACCCCACTTGTGATAGTTCCAGTAGTTGTACTTCACGTCGTGGTTTGCCCACATGATGTAGAAATCCATCTTTCCGTTGCTCGGAGCCTTGAGGAATCCATCGTTGAGCGCACTCTCGAGGTATGGTCCTGAGTATCCGTCTCGGTGGTGTACCAGTACCAGTCATAGATGAAGGTGTTGACACCGTACTTGAGAGCGGTCTGGATCCATTTCTCGACGACGACCGGGTCGTTGTCCAGTTCGTAGCCCCAGAACGGAACCCTTGGCTGGTAGTGGTCGGCGAAGCGCTTGTCGCCCTTCTTGATTACCTCCCATTCACCGATTCCTTCCTCCCAGAGCCAGCGGTGGGCGAGGGAATCGTCATGGCATGAAGGCCAGATGTAGGCGCAGACATGAAGGTCGCTGTCCTTTCTCGTTTCCTGTCCCTTAGGTGCGCAGGCCGAGATGATTGCTGCGGATGCGAGGGCAACCGCGAGAAGCTTTGTGATGCTTTTCATTATCTTGTTGATGTTTTGATTGTCCGTGGCCATGAGATTATCCTCAAAAATAGTGTTTTTTTCCAATTCATTTAATATTTTTGTCAGAGTAACAACTAAAATAGATAATCAACATGGCAAGAAGAGAAGCTTTCAAGATGTTCCTCAAACCAGGATGCGAGGACGAATACCAGCGTAGACATGCGGCCATCTGGCAGAGCTCAAGAAACTCCTCTCCGACAGCGGAGTAAGGAACTATTCAATCTTCTGGGACAAGGAGACAAACATCCTTTTCGCCTACCAGGAAGTTGAAGGCAGCGAAGGCTCTCAGGACCTCGGCGGCAACCCTATCGTCCAGAAGTGGTGGGACTACATGGCTGACATCATGGAAGTCAACCCAGACAACTCACCTATCTCCATCCCTCTCGACGAGAGATTCTACATGGAGTAGAAAGGCACATACCACTGAATATGCGTCATTCCACCCGCAGAATAATGGCTGCCACCATCACGGTTGCGGCCATTTTCCTGATTAGCCTGGACTTGCATGCAAGCCCATGGTATAGTCTCTACTTCTCACGCGACACGACATTCACAGGCCGTGGGAACCTTGATGAAAAGCTCCTGGACATCAATGTGGTCGGATGTGCAAACTACATCAAGCGCATTGTCTTCTCTCTTGACGCCTGCCCACGCGATGTCTCCGAGGTGAGGCTCGTCCAGGACGGGACGACCCTCAGGAAGTGGCACATCCGCAAGTGGGGACTCAGATCCCACCGTACTCTCAGCGTACGCCTGGGGACTAAGGTCAACGACACTCTGACCATGTCCCTTGTCATGGATGTCAGGAAGGATGCGACCGAGGGAGGACTCGTCCGCGCGGATGTCGAGAAGGCTTGTTTCAGAGGCTACAGCATGATCCCTGAGAAGCCTTCGGGCAAGGGAAGGGAAATCCTGCTGGCCCGCAAGTGCCTCTTCCGTCCAGGGGACTACGGCTCGAAGTACTGGAGGATACCTGCCATCAGACAGCTCCAGGACGGCACCCTGCTCGTCGTCAATGACCGCAGGAACAATTCCGAGAAGGACCTTCCTTCCGAGATCGATGTCGTCACACGCTTCAGCACGGATGGCGGCTACACCTGGACCGAGCCTGCCTACATAGCAAGGAACAAAGGCTACATGTTCGGCTACGGAGACCCATCGCTGGTAGAGCTCGAGGACGGAACCGTAATCTGCAACTTCTGCGGTGGCGAGGCCTTCTACCGCTCCACGCTCGACAATCCCCAGCGCTCCTACTACGCAGTGAGCAAGGACCACGGACGCACCTGGACGGATCCGATCGAGGTCACTTCCCGGATCTGGGGCCCGGATGCAGCGAATCCGTTCTGCAATCGATACCACTCATCCTTCTTCTCCAGCGGCAACTCGCTGATACTCACTCACGGAGAGCATAAGGGAAGGATCCTCACGGCCAATGTCACGACCTACGACGGATGGCCCGAGCTGTGCAACCATGCAGTCTACTCGGACGATGGCGGAAAGACCTGGGAGGTGTCCGGACTGGCATTCGGACCTGGCGGCGACGAGGCCAAGATGGTACAGCTCAAGGACGGCCGAGTGCTGATGAGCATCCGCCAGTCCGGCGAGAGGGCCTATGTCATCTCCGAGGACGGAGGCGAGACATGGGGAGAGCCTTCAACGTGGCCGGAGATGTGTGTCACGGCCTGCAACGGAGACCTGATCAGGTACAATGACGAAATACTCCTTCACACGGTCCCGAACTCGATGAAGAGGGAGAACGTGAGCGTGTTCCTCAGCTTCGACGAGGGCAGGACCTGGCCGGAGCGCAAGACGATCTGCGCCCACGGCTCGCAGTACTCTTCAATCACCGTCATGCCTGACGGGACGATCGGTGCCTACATCGAAGAGAACCCTGACAGAAACGGCACCCAGCTCTGGTTCGAAAGATTCTCGCTTGAGTGGCTTAGATCCAGGTAACCTCTTGATCCTGAATATGAAAAGTGCGGTCAGACTCACTCTCATCCTGCTGATGGCGGCAGGAACCTGCGCGGCCTCGGCCCAGACTGTCCAGGAAACAGCGAAACCCTCCACCAGATGGTGGTGGATGGGCAGCGCCGTCACCCCTGAAGGGCTCACGGAGTGCCTGAGTGAATATTCAAGTGCGGGAATCGGTGGCGTCGAGATAACTCCGATCTACGGGGTGCAGGGCAACGAGGCACGCGACATCGATTTCCTGTCCCCGAAGTGGATGGAAATGTACAGGCACACGTATGCTGAATGCAGAAGGCTTGGCATCCAGCTGGACATGAACACCGGCACGGGATGGCCGTTCGGAGGCCCTGAGGTTTCCGTCGAGGATGCCGCGACGAGCCATTTCTTCCAGGAATACGAAGTCCCTGGTGGTGGACATGCCGCCCTTGAGATCCGCTTTGACATCGACAAGCTTCATGCGTCGGCCCCCAAGCAGCTGATCCTCAATCCTCTGGACACCCTGGCCGCCTACAGGGGCGGTGAAGGGATCGACCTTGAGAGGAACACCGGCGTCGCCCTGCTGGACAAGCTGATGGCCTACAGGGAAGGCAAGGTCGTCGACCTGACTTCCAAGGTCCACGATGGAAAGCTGGAGTGGGACGCCCCCGAAGGTGGAAATTGGAGACTCATAGCTCTCTTTGTGGGCAAGTCCTTCCAGGAAGTCAACAGGGCAGCCCCCGGTGGCGAGGGACTTGTCCTTGACCATTACAATGCAGCTGCCGTAAGGCGCTATCTCGATCGCTTCGACAAGGCTTTCGAGGAAAGTGAGAGTCCTTACCCGCACACATTCTTCAACGATTCCTACGAAGTTTACGATGCCGAGTGGACACCGTCCCTGCTCGAAGAATTCAGGAAGAGGAGGGGCTACCGTCTGGAAGACCATTTCCCTGAGTTCCTGGACAATGGCGAAGGCCGGCCCGAGACTTCCTCCAGGATTGTCTCCGACTACAGGGAGACCCTTTCGGACCTTCTCAAGGAAAGCTTCACCAGGCAGTGGACCGAGTGGGCCCATGGCCACGGAAGCCTTACCCGCAACCAGGCACATGGGTCGCCGGGCAATCTGATCGATCTCTATGGAATCGTGGATATTCCTGAGTGTGAGGGGTTTGGCCTGTCGGACTTCAACATCCGAGGCCTGAGGAAGGATTCCCTTACCAGAAAGAACCACTGCGACCTCTCGATGCTGAAGTACGCATCCTCCGCTGCCCATGTAAGCGGCAAGCCAATCACTTCCTCGGAGACATTCACCTGGCTTACGGAGCATTTCAGGACGTCTCTGTCTCAGTGCAAGCCGGACCTTGACCTGATGTTCGTCTCCGGCGTGAACAAGATCTTCTTCCATGGCACTGCCTATTCTCCTTCTGACGAGACCTGGCCAGGCTGGAAGTTCTATGCCTCCGTGGACATGTCCCCGACAAATCCACAGTGGAGGGACATGGAGCATTTCGACAGATACATCGAAAGATGCCAGGAGTTCCTTCAGGATGGTTCTCCGGACAATGATTTCCTTCTCTACCTGCCGATCTACGACATGTGGGCCGGGCAGCCGGGGACCTACCTTGCGTTCGAGATCGACAAGATGGGGGAGAGGACACCTGAATTCATCGAGGCCGTTGGAAAGGTCGAGGATGGCGGCTACGATGCCGACTACATCTCCGATGACTTTCTCAGGAAGACAAAGATCGATCATGGCTGTCTGAAGACTTCCGGCGGCAGTTCCTACCGCGCATTGATCCTTCCTGCTGTCCATTACATCCCGCATGATGTCCTGAAGCATGTCCTGAAGCTCGCTTCTAAGGGAGCCGATGTCGTCTTCATGGACAGCTATCCGTCTTCAGTGCCGGGCTATGGAAGCCTGAAGATCCGCTCCAGGAAGTTCAGAAGGCTGTCCAAGAGGCTCCCTGAGGCTGATTTCAGCAAGGTGGAGGCTCATCGCTTCGGCAAGGGCCGGATCATCACGGGCAGCGACTGCAATGCTGTCCTTGCCCTTTGCCAGGCTCCGCGCGAGGAGATGAAATCCAAGCTTGGCCTGCATCTGATCAGAAGGTCAAACACGGATGGCTGCACCTACTTCGTCTCCGACCTTCAGGCTGCGGACATCGATGCTTGGGTCACGCTCGGAACAGATGCACAGGCTGCCGTGCTTCATGACCCGATGACCGGAGCGAGCCAGGAAGCCTCCCTGCGCAAGGTCGATGGGCGCACGCAGATCCATCTCAGCCTCGCCTCTGGCCAGTCCGTCCTGATCAGGACCTACTTCGATGCCGCTTCCATGCCGGAGGTGAACTCTCCATGCCGGATGTCCCTCGGCGCATTTGAATATTCAGGTGCGCTGGACCTCGACAGGGACTGGAACCTTTCCATTGTGTGGAGCGAACCTGAGGTAAGGTCTTCATTCAGAGTTGCTTCCCTTCGCTCATGGACTGAGCTTGGCGAACCGCTCCTGCGCCGCATCATGGGCACAGGTACTTATTCCAGGTCCTTTGTACTTCCGGAGATCGACTGCGAAGACTGGGTGCTGGATCTTGGCGATGTTCGCGAGAGTGCCGTCGTGCGGATCAACGGTGAGCAGGTTGCCTGTCTCTGGGCCGTGCCTTACCGCATTTCGGTCGGGCAGTGGCTTCACGAGGGGGTGAACTCGATCGAGGTGGATGTGACAAACCTTCCGGCCAACAGGATCGGCGACCTGGACCGAAGCGGTTTCAAGTGGCGCAGGTTCAAGAACATCAACACGGTGACGGTCAAGTACGAGCCTAGCGATTATTCCGGATGGGATCCGATGCCTTCAGGCCTCTGCGGGGGTGTGAGGCTGATTCCCGTGGGTCAGAAAGACCATTCCACGGTGATTGGGAAGTGATCCGAAGGATAGTCTCCGTCGTAGCGTGAGTCGATCAGCTTCCAGCTGAGGGCCTTTGTGCCCTTTGAGATGAAGATGTGGTCGAAATTGAAAGGCTCTTCCGGCTTTCTGATCGGTTTCCAGTCGTTCCATGACTGGATGTCGGTGTTTTCCCTGAGTTCCGCATCTGCCCAGGTGTCGGAAAGGCCTCCCTCAAGCAGGATGCTTACTGCATGGCTTCCCTGGACGGTGTTCAGGTCGCCGTTGCAGAAGAATGGCTTGTCTCCCGCAATCTCCCTTGCCTTCGCTAGAAGGAGCCTTGAGCTGTTCTGCCTGGTGACTTCGCCCTTGTGGTCGAAATGGCAGTTGAACTGGAAGAAATCCTTCCCGGTCTTCCTGTCGCGGAAATGTCCCCAGACACAGAATCTGGAAGTGTGTGTGTCCCAGGACTTTGACATCGGGATTTCCGGAGTCTCGGTGAACCAGAACCTTCCCCAGTCGATCAGCTCGAGCCTGTCCTTGCGGTAGAAGATCGGGTTGTAGTGCCAGTAGCCGTCCTCGATCTTTCCGTCGGTCGAACAGCCAATCCAGCCATAGTCTGCAAGGGTAGTGTCCATGTCGGCGACCTGGTTCCAGAATGGCTCCTGCATGCCGACGATGTCCCATCTCTGCTCGGCCATAAGCTTCCAGACCCTGTCCCTTCTTCCGGACCAAGGCTTGCCCTTGTTCTCGTACTGATTGTTGAATGTGGCTATCCTTAGGACGTTCTTAGGAGCTTTCTTCATACTCTTTGAGAAACGGATGAGGTCAAGCTTGAAAATCTCCTGACCTTCAGCTGTTTCCGCTGCTGTGCTGAACTCCGCCCAGAGAGCATGGACGCCCTTGGTCCTGCAGACGGCTGCCTTGATCTCCTGCCAGTTCTTCCTTGCCGGGACCTCGATCTTCCCGATCAGCGGACCGTCGGCCTTGTCGGCTCTCAGGGTGATCGTTCCTCCGGTCTCTGACTTCACGAGGATGAATGCCTCGTCGGCACCCTTGCCGAAGTCGATGTACTTCCAGGCTGCAGTGTCTCCCGGGCGGATCCCGCTGAGGATCTCACGGTCAGGCCTGTCCTCGATTCCTGTGATGCGGACGTTCCCGCCAAGCTTGCATGCCCTGGCTGCGTCGACCGGCTTGAATGCGTCCAGTGGCTTCCCGGCACCCTGGGAGGTCATCTCGACCTCGTCGATCGTGCCATCCCTGTTGAACCTGATCGGTTCGATGCAGGCCTTGCGCATGCTGACGCATCCATGGGTCGCCCTGTGGTAGAGGACGTACCAGTTGCCCTTGTACTCCACGACCGAGCCGTGGTTGTTCCAGACTGCAGGGTCGCATCCGGAATTGTCCACGATGACCCCTTTGTAGGTGAATGGACCCATCGGCGACTTGCCCATCGAGTATCCTATGCACGTCGGTCTGTGCTTCCTGCTGATGTCGGCGTAGACAAGGTAGTACCATCCGTTCCTCTTGAACATGAACACACCCTCGTGGAATCCATGGTTCGCCTCATCGGCGATGCCATCCTTCATGGTCGACATGTCGAGAGTCTTCATGTCTGGGTTCATCTTGGCGACCTTGGCGCTGAACTGTCCGAAATAGTAGTAGGCCTGCCCATCGTCGTCGACGAAGACACATGGGTCGATCTGATGCAGGCCCTCGATCGCAACCGCATCAGTGAACGGACCTGACGGAGAGTCTCCCTCGGCCACATATTCAGTACCGTCCGGGACATCGAAGTAGAGATAGGACTTTCCGTTCCTGAATGCTGCATCGGGAGCGTAGAGCGTTGTCTTCCAGCTGAACATGTCCTTCTCGTGGTGCCATGTGAGCATGTCGTCGGTCCAGAGCAGGTCGTGCCTGTCGGAGCAGTAGTACTTCGGGGACTCGTCGCGCGAGCCGTAGAGGCAGAGCCTACCGTCGGGGGAGACTCTTGCTGATGGGTCTGCGATGTAGACTCCCATCGGGGAGATCGGGTTCTGCGCAGCAAGGGAATATGTCATGAGGAGCATTGCTGCTCCGAGAATTCTTTTCATCATGGTTTTCTGCTGTTATTTGCGTAAAAATACTTATTTTTACATTTATCTTGGCTATTCAGGCCAAGTTTTGGTCATGAAAAGGATAATAACAGCC